>CBFGZN010000082.1:0-10124 GCA_965653255.1 uncultured Solirubrobacterales bacterium
TACAACGATACCTGGGGCGGGTGGACGGATCTGATCGCCGCCCTGCTGGCAGGTTTTGCCGGAAACTTCGTCGTCAACTGGGTCGCGCTGCCGATATTCCAGTCGCGCCGGCTGCGTGCCGCGAACGCCGCTGCCCCCTCGGACGGCAGCGCCGAGCCGGCGACGTCCTGAGCGTTCAGCCGTTCTTGCGGACGTGCCAGGCGACCGTCGTCGTCGCTACCTCGACGTCGTCGCCGTCGCGCAGTGAGACGCCGATCGTGAACTCGACGCGGCCGTCGGCGTCAAGCCGCTCGAGCAGCGCGGCCTTCTCCTCGGAGAGCGTGCCGGTGGCGACGATCGGGCCCTTCGCGATCTTGCGGTAGTCGATGCTGGCCGACTTGGCGAGTGGGGTGATCTCACCCATCCGCTCGAGGAAGGCACCGACGAACGCGGCACCGGATGCCGCCTCGGCGACCGAGAACAGCGCCCCCGCGTGCTGGGACCCGACGTGGTTGAGCAGGTTGGGATCGTCGGGCAGGCGGACCGAGCCGCTGCCGTCGGCCACGGCGGTGACCTCGAGGCCGAGGTACTTGTTGAACGGGATGGCCTGCTCGAGGCCGGCACGTACCGCGTCGAAGTCGATCGCCATTGCGAGTCCTTTGCGTCCGTTGGTCGGGCTTGCTGGCCGGCCAGCCTATCGGCCGTCGCCTACAGTGCCGCCGTGGCCGCGAGCGTGATCTTCGACTGCGACGGCGTGCTGGTCGATAGCGAGCCGGCGGCGAACGCCGTCCTCGCCGGGGTCATCACCGACCTTGGCCTGCCGACGACCCCCGAGCAGGCGCGTGCCGACTACATGGGCCGCTCCTGGGCGTCGTGCATGGCGATCCTCGCCGGCAAGCTCGGCCACGCGCCTCCCGACGATCTGCGCGACCGCTACCGCGTCGGGGTGGAGGAGGCGTGGCGGCGTGATCTCCGGCCGGTTCCGGGGATCGTGGCGGCGCTCGACGCGATCGAGCTGCCCAACTGTGTCGCCTCCAGCGGCGAGCACGAGCGGATGCGGCTGACGCTCGGCTTGACCGGCTTGTTGCCGCGCTTCGAGGGCCGGATCTTCAGTGCCACCGAGGTCGAGAATGGCAAGCCCGCGCCGGACCTCTTCCTCCACGCGGCGACCCGGATGGGCTTCGACCCGGCCGCGACGGTCGTCGTCGAGGACACTGTTCCCGGCGTCCAGGCCGGCCGTGCCGCCGGCATGCGCGTGCTCGCCTTCGCCCGTCTCGTCAGCGCCGACGACCTAGCCGCGGCCGGTGGCGAGGTCTTCGACGACATGCGCGCCCTGCCGGGCCTGCTCGCCAACCAGCCGACCGGCGAAGTGGAAGGTTGAGCACACCTAGGTGTGCCCAACCTTCCGAACGGCATCAATCGACCACGACTGGGAACCGCTCGGCCGCCGCGGCGGCGCGCTGGCGCTCGGTCCACGGGTCCTGGACGCCGGCCAGCAGCAGCGCCGACAGGGCCATGCCGGCGAACAGGACGAAGCCGAGCGTGCCGAAGCCCCAGAGTGCTAGCACGAGCCCGCCGCCGGCCGCGCCGACCATGTAGCCGAGTTGGGCTGCGCTGGTGCGCGCGCCCATCATCGCGCCGGGCCGTTCCGGCAGTTGCTCGAGGCCGAGCGCGCTCGACCCGGCGAGGCGGATGCCGGCGAAGACCGCCATCGCGCAGAACATCAGGAAGGTTCCGAGCACCGATGGCGCCCAGTTGAGCATCGGGACGAGCACTGCGCCCATCCCGAACGCGCAGATGACGAGCAGCGGCTTGCGCGTGAAGCGCGTCGTGATGCGTGCTGTGTTCAGTGATGTCAGTAGGAAGATCAGTGAACCGCCGGCGAGCAGGAAACCGATCGTCCCGACGCTCGTGTCGTAGTTGCGGATGTAGAAGACGGCCGCGTAGGTCAACTCGGCCGACCAGGCCGAGTAGGCGACCAGCTCGGAGATCGTCCAGCGACGTGCCGAGGGATCGGCGAAGACGGCACGCAGGCCCTTGCTGATCGGCTCTGGACCTGGTCGCGCGTCGCCGTCCTGCCGGATCGCGGCTGTCGGCATCGGCACCCCCGTGGAGCGCAGCAGCAGCCCGGCCACGAGCGCCGCCAGGCAGACGCTCGCCGGCACGACATATGACAGCCGCCACGAGCCGACGTGGGCGAGCGTGCCGACGATCGGGTTTCCGACGATCCAGGCCAGCGACTGCGCGCCGACGACGTAGCCCATCGCCCAGGCCATCTCGCGACCACTGAAATAGGAGGCGACGCCCGCGAATCCGGCCGACAGCAGGCAGCCGACCCCGAGGCCGGTTACGACGTGGGCGGCGTAGAAGATGGCCAGCGTTGGGGCGAGAGCCGTAGCGGCGGCACCGGCCAACCCCAAGGCCGCGCCGCGCACGATCAGCGGCCGCACGCCTATGCGGTCGATCAACGGGCCAAAGGCGAGCGAGCCCGCGAACGCCGTCCCGGCGAGCACCGAGCGCGCGAGCCCGACCGCGCTGACCGACGCGTCGAGCGAATGGCCGATCTCGACCAGCAGCGGCGCCAGCACGACGATCGACGCCTGGGTCGCCGTCGTGGCGAGCACGAGCGGCAGCAGGCGACGGAAACGGCCTTCTGTCGGAGCGCCTCCGGGCACGGCCGTCAAGGATCGCAGGCGGGTGAAGGCCGCCTGCCGTGACTGAGGGCTAGCCCTCGGCGGGCGGTGAGGTGATCGTGGCGATCGGGTCGCCGGCGGAGATCGGCTTGCCCTCTTCGATCGAGAGCGTCGCGATCGTGCCCGCCTTGTGGGCGGTGATCTCATTCTCCATCTTCATCGCCTCGATGATGCAGAGGAGCTGGCCCTCCTCGACGACGTCGCCCTGCTTGACGACGACCTTCCACATGTTGCCCTGCAGCGGCGACTCGATCTGGTCGGGGCCACCGCTGGCGGACTTCTTGCGCTCGGAGCGCTTCGGCGCCTGGCGCGCCGGGCCGGCGCCGTTGGCGGAGCCGCCGCCACCGCCGAACGCGCTGCCGATCACCTTGACGTCGAACTTGCGGCCCGAGACCTCGACGGCGTAGTCGCGCTCGACCTTCTCGTCCTCGTCGCCGTCGACGGGCGCCACCGGCTGCTCGGGCGCGGTCGCCTTGAGCCACTTCTTGTCCTCCATGAGGTTGCGGCAGGTCTCGCCCGCCGCCCACTCGTCGGTCTTCAGCAGCGCCTCGTGGAACGGGATCAGCGTCTTGATGCCCTCGAGCTCGTACTCCGACAGCGCGCGCAGCATGCGCCGCGTCGCGGACTCGCGATCGACGTCCCAGACGATCAGCTTGGCGATCATCGGGTCGTAGAGCGGGAGCACGGCGTAGCCGGACTCAGCGCCGGAGTCGACGCGCACGAATGGGCCGGACGGCTCGACGTAGTTGCCGATCTGGCCGGGCGCGGGGGCGAAGTTCTTCGAGGCGTCCTCGGCGTTGATCCGGCACTCGATCGCGTGGCCGCGGATCTCGAGGTCCTCCTGCTTGAAAGACAGCTCGGCGCCGCCGGCGACGAGGATCTGCTCGCGGACGATGTCGACGCCGGTGACCTTCTGGTGACGGCGCTGGACCGAGCAGTCGCGCTCGAAGAGATGGACGACGTTGCCGTGCGAGTCGGCGAGCACCTGGACCTCGACGTGGCGCGGGTCGGGCAGGTAGCGCTCGATGTAGACCGTCGCGTCGGAGAAGAACTTCTCGCCCTCGCGCGCGGCGCCCTCGAAGGCGTCCTGCAGCTCGTCCTCGGTCAGCGCGACGCGGAAGCCCTTGCCGCCGCCACCACCGGCCGCCTTGACCGCGACCGGGTAGCCGATCGAGTCGTCGATGATCTTGCGCGCGTCCTCGACCGTCTCGACCGGATCGGTCGTGCCCGGCACGATCGGCACGCCCGCGGCCTGCATCAGCTCGCGCGCCTTGGTCTTCGAGCCCATCGAGTCGATCGCGTCGGCCGGCGGGCCGATGAACACGATCCCGGCCTCGTCGCAGGCGCGCGCGAACGGCGCGTTCTCCGCCAGGAAGCCATAGCCCGGATGGATCGCCTCGGCGCCCGACTGCTTGGCGACTTCGAGGATCTTCTCGACGACCAGGTAGCTCTCCGCCGCCGGGCCAGGCCCAAGCAGGTACGCCTCATCGGCGCGCCTGACATGCGGCGCGTCGCGATCGGCCTCCGAGTACACCGCGACCGACGCGATGCCCAGCTCCTCAAGAGCGCGCATCACACGGATCGCGATCTCGCCGCGATTTGCAACCAGAACCTTCGAGAACATGCGGCGCGGAAGGGTACCTGCCCACGCCCCCGCGTGCCTGCTCGCCAACCCGCCCAGAGAGCCGACTGGCGCAGAACGCCAAGAACATGGTCATACTCCCCGCCCGTGAGGGTTCGCTTTGGGGTTCTGGTGGGGGTTCTCGGGACCCTATGTCTCGCGTCTGCGGCAGATGCCGCGACACTCGCTCCGTGCAAGGTTCCGGCGAAGGGCCGGACCTGTGCACAGGTGACAGTGCCTCTCGACCGGTCGGGCGCCGTGCCTGGCTCTGTGACGCTCCGTGTCGAGCGGTCACGGGCACGTAACGCGGCGCGTCCACCGCTGTTCATCGTCGCTGGCGGACCGGGAGAGTCGTCGACCTTCTCGTACGGCGCGGAGCTGACTAGGCGTATTCTCGGAACCGAGACTCGCTCTCGCGACGTCGTGGTGATGGATCTGCGAGGAACCGGGAGGTCGAGCGTCCTGCGTTGCGAAGCGCTGGAGCGCGCCCGACGGAACACGCGTGGTGTCGCCGCTGCGGCGTGTGCCGAGCAATTGGGGGCGCGGCGCGCCTTCTATACACCGCGCGACTCCGCGCAGGACATCGAGGCGGTGCGACTGGCGCTTGGCGTTCCTCGAATCGCGTTCCTGGGCGAGGCGTACGGGACACGGACGGTGCTCGAGTACACCCGTCGGTATCCGGCCAACGTCGAGCGGATGGTCCTCAGCTCTCCTGTCGCTCCCGCCGGTCTCGATCCCCTGGAGCGTTCCAGCTTCGCGGCGCTCCCACGGGTCCTGCGGCGCTTGTGCCCTCGCGGAGCGTGTCGTATGTCGACGCGCGATCTCGTTGCTGACACGCAGCGGTTGGGCGCAGCGACTCAGTCGCTCGCCGCTGCGCGGTGAGCTGATCGACGGGCACGGGCGGCGTCGCATCGTGACCGCTGGACCCGAGGACCTCTACGACCTGGCGAGAGTCGACAGCATGAGTCTGGGCATCTCTATCGACGCGTTCCCCGGATTGGTGAGGAACGCCCTACGCGGAGACGCCGCTCCTCTACTGCGGGCGCTTGTTCGAGTGCATAGCGACGATCTGTTCACCTACAGCCCGCGCGCGTGGAGCCCGGCGGCAGCGGCGGCATCTATCTGCGAGGACTCGATCTTTCCCTGGTCGCGGACGGCGCCGCCGTTCGACCGAGATCGTCAGGCGCGCGAGTTCATTTCAGGACTACCGGCCAGCACGTTCGCACCGTTCGGCGCCGAGGCGGCCTTGCGCGGCGACACGCTCCAGCTCTGTCGACACTGGCCCACCGCTTCGCAGCCTTCCGAGCCCCCAGGGCCGTTGCCCGCGATTCCCACGCTGGTCGTCGCCAACCAGCAGGATCTTCGGCGGACCGTCGAGGATGCCGAGGGAGTCGCTCAGCTGGTTCCCGGCGCCCAGCTGCTGCACGACTGGAGCGGCATAGCGGGTATCCCAGGCTTCATCGTCGATGACTGCTCGCGTCGTGCTACGCGCAGATTTCTGGCGGGTGGGCATCCCGATGCGTGCCCGCGTCGCCGGGGCTACCTATCGGTGTCCAAACCGCCTCCGTTGGCGCTGAGCGAGGTGCCTCGGGTGGGCGTGCCCGGGCGGTCGGGGCGAACGCTCGCCGCGGTTCAGCTCACGTTCGCTGACGGCGTGCAGAGCATCATGTTCGAGGTCTTCGAACGTTTCGCGGAAGCTCAGCGCCGCCAGCTAGAGGGCCAGACTGTCAGCGATGTCTTCTCCAGAGCGTTGCGCGCGGGCGGTTTGCGCCATGGCCGGGTCACGTTCCACTTCAAATCCGACCGCCTGCGGTTCGATCGGGTCTCCTACGTCCCCGGAGTCTTACTGTCCGGATCGGTGTCCAACTTCTTCGACGGGGCGTCGCGAAAGTTCCGAGGAGTGTTGAGGGTGTCGGGTGCCAGGGCGGCGCGCGGGCGGCTCATGATCCGTGGCGACAACCTGCGAGGGCGGCTAGCCGGCCGGCCTGTCAGGGGCACGCTCAACGCGCCGTATGCCGCCATTTTCGACAACGGCGAGGGGGCCTTCTTCATGTCGACGGCCACCGCTGCCGCGGCCCAGCCGTACCGGAAGTTGGCGGCAGCGAGCCGATGAGTCTTCGTCTAGGAGCTCTACTGGCCATCGTCGGCGGCACGCTGTCGATCAGCGCCGCTGAGGCTTCCGCCGCGCTCGAGTTCTGCGAGCGCGCCAGCAGCGGCCGCTCCTGCGCGACGCTGACCGTCCCGCTCGACCGCAGCGGCACCGTGCCCGGCACGGTCAAGCTGCGCATCGAGCGCCAGAAGGCCAGGCGCTCCACTCGCCCGCCGCTCTTCCTGATCGCGGATGGTCCTGGTGAGTCGGCGACGGGGGCCTTCGACAGCGAGGCTGTCGAAGAGCTCGTCGGGACTGAGGCGCGCTCGCGCGACATCGTGGTGATGGATCTGCGCGGAACCGGTGGGTCCGGGCTGCTCAACTGTCCGGTGCTTCAGCGCGCTTCGGCGAAGCCGGCCGACGTCACCGCCTGTGCGGTCAAGCTCGGCCCTGGCCGCGATTTCTACTCGTCGGTCGACATGGCCCACGACATCGATGCCGTTCGCGATGCCCTCGGCGCCGAGCGGATCGCCATCTACGGCGTCTCCCACGGCACGTACCTCGCACAGGTCTACGCCAGAAGCTACCCAAGCCGCGTTGACCGGCTCGTGCTCGACTCAATCGTAGGTCCGAATGGCGTCGACGCCCTCCAACGGTCGAGCATGGCCGCCGTACCTTCCGCGCTGGAGAGCATCTGTGGCAAACGCGGGTGCCGGCGCTTCATGCGCGATCCCGGGGGCACGGTCACCCGGCTGGCCGAGCGCCTGGATCGTCGCCCGCTCAGAGGCTATGTCGTCGATCGCTGGGGCCGGCGGCACCGGGCAACCATCGACGGTGAGGGGCTGATGGAACTCGCGTCGTTGTATCCCCTGGTGCTGGGGCCCTTCCCCGCCGCGGTGGCGGCGGCTGTCCAGGGCGATTCGGCGCCGCTGCTGCGTGTTCGGAGCGACTTTGTTCGCTACTTGCGGCTCGGGACGACGGTGCCCGTTCGCGACAGCAGCACGACGAGTGCGATAGCGAGGCTCTGCGCTGACACCGCCCTCCCCTGGAGCGCGACGACACCGCTAGAGGGGAGGCGCGCAGCGGTGGCTGCTCTGATCGATGCGTTGCCGGCCGACGCGTTCGCTCCGTTCGGTCGACGGATCGCCTCCGCTAGCCATGTGCTCGGGATGTGCCTGGGATGGCCGTCGTCATCGCGCATGGCGGCTTCCCTGGGCCCGATGCCAGATGTGCCGGCGCTCCTGCTTTCAGGCGGCGCGGATGTCAGCACGCCGCTCGCGGACGCACGGGCGCTGCAGGCGCTGCTGCCACGGTCTCAGCTGATGGTCGTGCCGGGCGCGGGTCACGGCGTGATCGAGTGGGAGGCCGAGTGCGCTGGCCCGGCGGTTCGCCGTTTCCTGGCGGGCGGCAAGGCGGGCGGCTGTCCCGGCTCCACGGGTGTGCACTCGCCGCCGCCGCCCACTTCACTTAAGGGCCTACGCCCGACAGGCCCTAGGGGTCGTGCCGGGCGGACCGTTACGGCGGTCAAGCTGACGATCGTCGACGGCCTCCAGTCCCTACTCATGGCCGCCTTCCTCGATGTTGCCAAACGTAAAGGTGAGGCCGGTGGCCGTATGCCCAGGACCGGAGGGCTAAGGGGCGGCAGCTACGTGGCTAACGGGCGGGGCTTTGTATTACGACGTGGCTCTCTAGTGCCCGGCGTTCGTATCAGCGGCAGCGTGAGGTTCGTCCGCTCCAGCCGTGCGCGTGGGTCGTTCCAGGTAACGGGCAAGGCAGCGGCACGTGGCCGGTTGAGCCTGCGAGGCGAGGTTCTGCGCGGCACCGTTGGCGGCCGCGCGGTTCGGGTCCGGTTCTTTCTCTTGGAGCGCGCATTCGGTATCCGTTCGAACGCTGCGCAGATGGCGGTTGGCCGTTCTTGGGCGGGTCAGTTGCTCTCGCCCGAGACTCTGCAGCGGAAATTGTCCGCTAGGTCTCAGCCGGCGCGTCATGCCCGGTAACGGCTGAAACATCCGCGGCAGCTTCCGCCTCTGCCTGCTGTCGGTCCTGCCGCTCGCGCACCAGCACGTTGACGACCATTGCCGCGATCGCTGCGGGGAAGAGGGCGATCAGCCAGCTGGGGATGCCGGCGCCGGCTTTGGAGAGGAGGGCGAGGCCGGCGCCGATGAGGACGAGGCCGAGGGTGCGGCGGAGGACGGAGTTGCCGACGCGGAGAGTGAGGTTGGAGCCGATCCAGACGCCGGGGATCGAGCCGATCAGGATGTTGCCGGCGAGGGCGAAGTCGACGTTGCCGGCGACGACGTGGGCGGCCGAGGCGGCCCAGAGCAGGATCGCGGCGTGGAAGATGTCGGTGCCGACGACGCGCGAGGGGACGAGGCGGAAGAGCAGGATCAGGCCGACCGCGATCAGCGCGCCGCTGCCGGCCGAGGTGACGCCGAGGACGAAGCCGACGAGCAGGCCGAGCACGACGGCGTAGACCTTGTTGCGCGTCGTCATCACGACGGTGTCGCGCTCCTTGTCGTGCAGGCCCTTGACCAGCAGCGCTCGGCCGAGCGTGACCAGGCCGGTGAAGAGCAGCGTGACCGCGAGCGCGACGAGCAGGATCGAGTCGAAGTCGTCGCCGTAGGTGCGCTCGACCAACTCGAGCACGTAAACGCCGCCGACGGCTGCCGGCACCGAGCCGACCGCCATCCACATCGACAGGCTCATGTCGACCGTGCCCTGGCGCAGGTGGCGCCAGCCGCCGACCGTCTTGGTCACCGCGCCGTAGGCGAGGTCGGTGCCGATCGCCGTGATCGGCTTGATGCCGAAGACGAGGATCAGCAGCGGCGTCATCAGCGAGCCGCCGCCGATGCCGGTCATGCCGACGAGCACGCCGACGCCCAGCCCGAAGGCGACGATCGCGGGATCCATCTAGCTATTTCCTAGCGAAATAGTTGGCATTTATGCTAACGAAGGATATCGATCGAGCTGGGCGCGGCTCAGGCGCCGAGCGCGGCGACGACCGCGGCGGCGGCCTGCTCGACCGACTGCTCGGCGGGGCGGACGACCAGCTCCGGCCGCGGCGGCGGCTCGTAGGGATCGTCGATCCCCGTCATGACCTTCAACTCGCCGGCACGGGCCTTCGCGTAGAGGCCCTTCGGGTCGCGCCGCTCGCACTCCTCGAGCGGTGTGTCGACGAAGACCTCGACGAAGCGCAGGCCCGCCGCGTCGTGCATCGCCCGGACGCGGTCGCGGTCGGCGACGTAGGGGGAGACCAGCGAGACGAGCGTCACGGTCCCGGCGTCGGCCAGCAGCTTCGCCACCTCACCGACCCGGCGCACGTTCTCGGCGCGGTCCTCTGCCGAGAAGCCGAGGTTGCCGTTGAGCCCGTGGCGCAGGTTGTCGCCGTCGAGCAGGTAGGCGTGGCGGCCGCGCTCCAGCAGCGCCGCCTCGACCGCCACCGCGATCGTTGACTTGCCCGAGCCCGACAGCCCGGTCAGCCAGACCGTCAGTCCCTCGCCGCCGGTCACCCGCTCACGGTCGCCCCGCGTCACCTCGCCGGCATGCCACGTGACGTTCTCGCTTCGCTCGGTCACTGCGGCTCCAGGGTGTCAACCGTCGGCGCTGGCGCGGCCGGCCAGTTGGATCGGGGGTCCGGGGGCGTGAGCCCCCGGTCGCTATCGCTCAATCTTCGTCGGCGCCGAGGATCATGCCCGCGCCGACGGTGTCGTTCGTGCTCTCCTCGATCAGCACGAAGCTGCCG
>CBFGZN010000083.1:0-10068 GCA_965653255.1 uncultured Solirubrobacterales bacterium
GCTTCGGAGGGGCTGGTCACCAGCTACGTCCATCACAACGGCAAGGTCGGCGTGCTGGTCGAGGTCGACTGCGAGACCGACTTCGTCGCGCGCAACGACGACTTCGCGACGTTCGCCAAGGACATCGCCTCGCACATCGCAGCTGCCGCGCCGCGCTACGTGACCGAGGACGAGGTGCCGCAGGCCGATCGCGACGCCGAGCTCAAGGTCTTCCAGGAGCAGGCCGCCGAGGAGGGCAAGCCACCGCCGGTCCAGGAGAAGATCGCCGAGGGTCGGATGAAGAAGTGGCTCGAGGAGGTCGTCCTGCTCCAGCAGACCCACGTCAACGCCGACAAGCACGACGGCAAGACGATCGAGGAGCTGCGCGCCGCGATCTCGGCCACGACCGGCGAGAACGTCGTCATCCGCCGCTTCGCGCGCTTCGCGATCGGGGACTAGCGGGTGACCGAGGGGGACGCGACGAACGCCGACGCGCCCGACGGTGAGGCGGCGTTCGGTCGGGTCCTGCTGAAGCTCTCCGGCGAGGCCTTGATGGGCGACCTGGAATACGGCGCGGATCCGGTCCGGATCCAGGCGATCGCGGCCCAGGTAGCGCACGTCCAGCGGCGTGGGGTCGAGGTGGCGATCGTCGTCGGTGGCGGCAACATCTACCGCGGCATGCAGGGCGCCGCGCAGGGGATGGACCGCGCTACCGGCGACTACATGGGCATGCTAGCCACGGTGCTCAACGCGCTGGCGCTGCAGGACGCGCTCGAGAAGCAGGAGGCCGTGACGCGCGTCCAGTCGGCGCTCACGATCTCCGAGGTCGCCGAGCCCTACATTCGCCGCCGCGCGATCCGCCACCTCGAGCGTGGGCGAATCGTCATCTTCGCCGCCGGCACCGGCAACCCGTTCTTCACCACCGACACCGCGGCCGCGCTGCGCGCGCTGGAGATCCGCGCCGAGGCGATCCTGATGGCCAAGAACGGCGTCGAGGGGGTCTACGACGCCGATCCACGCAAGGTCGACGACGCGACCTTCCTGCCGTCGATCAGCCACCGCGAGGCGATCGAGCGCCAGCTCGGCGTGATGGACTCGACGGCGCTGTCGCTCTGCATGGACAACGACCTGCCAATCCACGTCTTCAACATGGATGACGAGCGCAACATCGACCGGATAGTGTGCGGCGGGCGTGTGGGGACGGTGGTGAGCAGCGATGGACGATGACCTCGTAAGGGAGTTCCTCGACGACGCCGCGGAGCGGATGGGCAAGTCGGTCGAGTCGAACCGTCACGAGTTCGCGACGGTCCGCACCGGCCGGGCGTCTCCGCACCTGCTCGACCGCGTCCAGGTCGACTACTACGGGGCGATGACGCCGCTCAACCAGCTCGCCAGCGTCTCCGCCAGTGAGGCGCGGCTGCTGACCGTCACACCCTTCGACAAGGGCTCGATCAAGTCGATCGAGAAGGCGATCCTCGAGTCCGACGTCGGCCTGACGCCGAACAACGACGGCAACCTCATCCGGCTGTCGATCCCCGAGCTGACCGAGGAGCGCCGCCGCGCGCTCGTCAAGGTCGTCCACGGGATCGCCGAGCAGGGCCGGATCGCGGTTCGCAACGTCCGCCGCGAGGTGATGCAGGAGCTGCGCGACCTGAAGAAGGACGGCGAGATCGGCGCCGACGACGAGCACCGCGCAGAGACGGAGCTGCAGAAGCTCACCGACGGGAAGATCGCCGAGATCGACTCGTCGCTTGCGGCCAAAGAGGACGAGATTCTCCAGGTCTGACCGTCGGATGAGTGCGACGCCGCGCTACGTCGCGATCATCACCGATGGCAACGGTCGTTGGGCGCAGGCGCGCGGACTGCCGCCGATCGAGGGCCACCGCGCCGGAGCCGACGTCGTCAAGGCCCGGCTGCGCGACGCGGCAGAGCTCGGCGTCGAGGAGTTGACCGTCTACTCGTTCTCGACGGAGAACTGGAGGCGGTCGCCGGAGGAGGTCGCCGGGCTGATGCAGATGTTCGGCGAGCGGATCGACAGTGAGACGCCGGAGCTGCACGAAGAGGGCGTCCGTATGCGCTTCATCGGCCGTCGCGAAGGGGTGTCGTCAGAGCTCCAGCAGCGGATGGACTGGGCCGAGGAGCTGACGGCCGCTAACACCCGCATCACGATGTTCGTCGCGTTCAACTACGGCGCGCGCGCCGAGATCCTCGACGCGGCGCGCGGTTTCGACGGGACGACCGAGGAGGAGTTCGCGGCGCGGCTCTACGCGCCGGAGATGCACGAGCCCGACCTGCTGATCCGCACCAGCGGCGAGCAGCGGCTGTCGAACTACCTGCTCTGGCAGTGCGCGTACTCGGAGCTGGTGTTCCGCGACGAGCTCTGGCCCGATTTCGACCGTGCGGCGTTCGAGCAGTCGCTCGCCGAGTACGGCGACCGTCAGCGCCGCTTCGGCGCGCGTGAGCCCTCATGAGCGAGCTGACTGGGCGGGTCCTCGTCGCCATTCCGGCCGCGCTGTTCGCGATCTTCATCGTCGTCCAGGGCGGAACCGTCTTCGCCCTCGGCCTGATCGCGCTCGGCTGCGTGGCGCTCTACGAGCTTTACGGCCTGATGCGCCGGGCGCGGCCGATCGATCTGGCCGGCTATATGGCCATGGCGGGGATGGTGCTGCTCGCCACCTACGAGCAGCGCGCCGACGTGCTGATCGCGCTGGTCGCCGCGCTGCCGCTGGCCTTCCTCCTGGCGCTCGCTCGGCCGAGCCTGGCGAACATCTCATGGGGGCTCGCGGCGACCGTGTTCGGCGTCATGTGGATCGGCCTGCCGCTCGCCCACGGCGTCTTCCTGCGCTCGCTCGAGCACGGCGACGGTCTCTTGATCGACGTCCTGGTGGCGACCTTCGTCGGCGACACCGCCGCCTACGGCGGCGGACGGCTTTGGGGCCGGCGCAAGCTGGCGCCCGACATCTCGCCGAACAAGACCGTCGAGGGCCTGATCGCCGGGATCGTCGGGGCGACAGTCGCGTTCTGGTGCGCGGGCCTCTACCAAGACTGGCTGTCCGGCTGGGACGCGTTGGCGATCGGCTTCTTGGTCGCGCTTGCCGCGCCGCTCGGCGACCTGTTCGAGTCGGCGGTCAAGCGCGACCTGGCGGTCAAGGACAGCGGACGGATATTCGGTGCCCACGGCGGGGCGCTCGATCGCCTCGACGCCGTCTTCTTCACGGTCGTCGTCGGTTTCTACGCTGCCTTGTTGCTCGGGTACGGCTGAGTTTCCAGAAAGCGCCCGCTGTCAGCCAATTAGCAGGACTACAGGCTGGTGGCTCAAGCGCCGATACCAGCTGTGTAGCAATGCCTGTTCAACCGCACAACATTGGCCCGGAGCAGTCCCCGCACGAGCGCCAGCAGCGCTCGTTGCGCGCTGTCGGCGGCCGTGGACGCCGCGTTCCGGGTGAGCGCGAGGCGTTGATGCGAATCGCGGCTGCGACCGCCGACGCCTACCGGCTCGAGGACGTGATGGAGCAGGCGGCCGAGGCCGCGCTCGCGGTGACCGGTGCGGCTTCGCTCTCGATCAGTCGCTGGGAGCCCGACCGCGAGGCGATGCGGACGTTAATCAACGTCGGCCAGCTCGGTCCTGGCGAGGAGCGCTTTCCGGCCAACGAGACCTACCCACTGTCCGAAAACCCGGTCGTCGCGAAGCTGCTGCGCGACGCGGAGCCCTACAGGACTGCGGTCGACGATCCAGACGCTTCGTCGGCGGCGGTAGCCGTATTGAAGGCGCTCGGCAAGGAGTCCGACGTCGGGGTCCCGATCCTGCTCGACGACGAGGTCTGGGGCGAGGTGTGGGCGACCACGGCAAAGGGCTCGCCGCGCTTCGGCTCCGGTGACGCCCGCTTTCTGCAGGCGATCGCCGACCGCCTGTCGCTCGTGCTGGCACGCGGCGAGCGCTTCGCGCGCGTCTCGCGGCTCGCCTACGAGGACCCACTTACCGGACTGGCTAACCGACGCGCGATCGAAGAGCGTCTCGACGCGCTGCTGGACGCCCAGGTGACGCTGCGCGCTCCGCTGACGCTGCTGCTGGCTGACGTCGACGGGCTCAAGGACATCAACGACGAGCACGGACATCACATCGGTGACCGCGCGCTCTGTCGTGTCGGCGAGGCGCTCGTCGCGAGTGCGGCGCCCGAGGCCGCCGCCTTGGTTGGCAGGCTCGCCGGCGACGAGTTCTGCGTTCTGCTCGAGGGCTGCGAGATCGATGCCGCCACCGAGGTCGCTCGTACGGCACTGGAGCTGCTCGCCGACGACGACGCCACGCTGCCGCTCTCGTTGTCGTTTGGCGCTGCTGAGGCACGGCCGGGCAGCACGGCTGCCGAGCTGCTGCGCGCCACGGACACCGCCCAGTACGCCGCCAAGCGGCGTGGTGGGGGACGCCTCTGCACCGCCGATCCCGATGCTGAGCCGGCCGCGGCCGACCTCGGTGAGCAGCGCCAGCTGCGCGCACACCGGATCGATCAGCAGATCGAGGCGATGGCGGCGCGGACGATGCTCCTGCTGGACCGCGAGCTCGGCCGCCGGCGGGTGCTGGATCGTGTCGAGACGGTCGCTGTCGCGTTTGCGGCGACGCTCAACGGTGCCGCATGGGCGATCTCGCGCTGGGAGCGGGGCAGCTCGGTGATCCGCTCGGTGTCGACCGCCGACGATCGCGACAGCCGTCTGCGCGGGCTGCGAATGGGGCTTGCGAACGAGGTCTACCGGTTGGAGGACTTCCCGCACACCGCCGAGTTGGTGCGCGCGGGAGTGGGGGGCTTCGTCGCTCGAGTCGGCGACGACCACACGGATCCGGCCGAGCAACGACTGCTCGCGGAGATGGGCTTCGACGCCGCGTTGGTCAGCGTCGTGGCGCACGGGTCGGGCGCCTACCTGGTCGAGCTTTACGCCGACGACCAGACGGCCGAGCTCGCTCCGGCCGCGATCCGGATGCAGCTGTTGCTGCGGCTCGCCGCCGCGCCGCGAAGCGCCTCCTAGACTGGGGCGGATGCGCAGGATCGTCATCGCCGGCTCGACCGGCTCGATCGGCACGCAGGCCCTCGACGTCATCTCCCGCAGCGATTCGCTCGAGGTGGTCGGCTTGGCCGCGGGATCGAGCGTCGACGCGCTGCTCGAGCAGGCGGTGGCCCACGGCGTCGAGCGGATCGCGCTCGCCGACCCAGATGCCGCCGCGCGTGCGGCGGAGCGTTGGACCGACGGTCAGGTGCTGGCCGGCGCCGAGGGTCTGATCGAGCTGATCGTCGAGACCGAGTGCGACCTCGTGCTCAACTCGCTCGTCGGCTCGGCTGGCCTCGGACCGACAGTCGCCGCGCTCGGCGAGGGGATCGACCTGGCGCTCGCCAACAAGGAGAGCCTCGTTGTTGGCGGTGAGCTGGTGATGGCGCTCGCCGAGGCGACCGGCGCGCGGATCGTTCCCGTCGACTCCGAGCACACCGCGCTGCACCAGTTGATCGCCGGTCTACCGCCAGGCGGTGTCGACCGGATGACGATCACCGCCAGCGGCGGGCCGTTCCGTGGTCGCACGCGTGCCGAGCTGGCAGCGGTGACCGCCGAGCAGGCGCTCGCCCATCCGACCTGGGAGATGGGCGGCAAGATCACGATCGACTCGGCAACCTTTATGAACAAGGGACTCGAGTTGATGGAGGCACACCATCTCTTCGGGCTTCCGTACGAGCGGCTCGACGTGGTCGTCCACCCGCAGTCGCTGATTCACGGCCTCGTGACGCTCGCCGACGGCGCGATGCTCGCCCACGTCGGTCCGCCCGACATGCGGATCGCGATCTCCTACGCGCTGCACGGCGCGGAGAGCATCGAGCTGCCGGTGCGGCCGCTCGATCTCGTCGAAGTCGGCGCGCTGACCTTCGAGGCGGTCGACGACGAGGCGTTCCCGTGCCTGCGGCTCGCGCGCGAAGCCGCCGCGGTGGGCGGGACGGCACCCTGCGTGCTCAACGCGGCCAACGAGATCGCCGTCCACGCCTTTCTCAACGGCGAGCTGCCGTTCCTCGGCATCGCCGCTGTGATCGAGCAGACGCTGGCGGCGCTGCCCGAGCGCCCGGTCCGCCACTTCTCCGACCTCTACGCCGCCGACGCGGAGGCACGCGAGCGGGCGCGTGAGCTTTGCCAGGGAGCGCCGGCGTGAGCTGGTTCCTTGCCTTCGCGGGCTTCGTGCTGCTCGTCATCCTGCACGAGCTCGGCCACTTCACCGTCGCCAAGTGGGTCGGGATGCGCGTCGAGAAGTTCTCGCTCTTCTTCCCGCCGACGCTCGCCAGCAAGAAGATCGGCGAGACCGAGTACGCGATCGGCCTGATCCCCGCGGGCGGCTACGTGAAGATCAGCGGCATGAGCCCGGCCGAGGACCTGCCGGACGAGGTTCGCACGCGCGCCTACCACGCGCAGCCGGTCTGGAAGCGGATGGCCGTGATCAGCGCCGGGCCGGCGGTCAACCTGATTGTCGCCTTCGTGCTGCTGTTCGTCTACTTCGGCTTGATCGGCGGCGAGACCGGCAGCGATCGTGTCGGAAGCATCGAGAAGGGCTACCCGGCCGCGGCGGCGCTGCAGCCCGGAGACCGGCTGATATCGGTCGACGGCGTCCGCGGCGATCCGATCGAGCTGTCGAAGCAGATCGGAACGCACAAGTGCGCCCAGACCCCGCCAGTCGACGGTTGCAAGGCGGCCGAGCCGGCGACGCTGGTCGTGGAGCGCGACGGCAAGCGGGTCGTCGAAGAGCTGACGCCCGTCTACGACGCCACGACGGGGGTCGAGCGGACCCGGCTCGGCTTCAGCTACGCCGCCGGCCCGCGCGAGACGCTGCCGGCCAACGAAGCGGCGACGACCTCGCTCGACCGTTTCTGGTTCATCACCAAGGAGACGCTGAGCTTGCCGGCGCGGATCTTCGACACTCAGCAACGCGAGCAGATAAGCGGCATCGTCGGCTCCTACGAGGTCACCCGCCAGACGATCCTCAACAACTTGGCGAATACCGTCGCGATCTTGGCCGTGATCTCGCTGTCGCTGGCGATCGTCAACCTGTTCCCGTTCCTGCCGCTTGACGGGGGGCATATATTCTGGGCCGCTGTGGAGAAGCTTCGTGGGGGCAAACCGGTGCCGTTCAGCGTGATGGAGCGTGCGGGGGTGGTCGGCTTCATGCTGGTGATCGGGCTGTTCGCGATCGGATTGAGCAACGACATCGGGCGACTGTCAGGCGACGGGTTCAATGTCCCTTAGGGAGAGCTCGGGCGGACCGCTGGAGCCGCCCGCGCACGACAGCGTCTACCGCGCCTTCGAGGCGACGGTCGCGACGCTCGGCGACGCCGCCGCGTTGCGCTGGGACGACGACCAGTCGATCAGCTGGAACGAGTTGCGCGACCGCTCGACGCGGATCGCCGGCGGGCTCGCCGCGCTTGGCGTCCGCAAGGGCGACGCGGTCGCGATCATGCTGTCCAACAGCCCCGACTTCATCCCCGTCGACCTCGGGGCGGTGGCGCTCGGCGCCGTTCCGTTCTCGATCTACCAGACCTCGTCGCCCGAGCAGATCGCCCATGTCGTACGCGACTCCGGGGCGAAGATCGCGATCGTCGAGGCCGGCTACCTCGAGCGTTTCGACGCGGCACGGGCAGAGCTGCCCGAGTTGGAGCAGCTGGTCGTTGTCGGCGGTGAGGGCGGCGACCGCACGCTCGCCGAGCTCGAAGCGCTCGATCCCGACTTCGACGTTGAGCCGACCGTCGCCGCGCTCGGCCTCGACGATCTGCTGACGCTGATCTACACCTCCGGCACCACCGGTCCGCCGAAGGGCGTTCAGCTCACCCACCGCAACCTGCTGACGTTGGTCGCATCGGTCGAGGACACCGTCCCGATGCCGGGTCCCGGCGAGGGCCGCGTGATCTCCTGGCTGCCCGCCGCGCACATCGCCGAGCGTGGCGCGCACTACTACCTGCCGGTCGTACGCGGCATCGAGGTGACGATCTGCCCCGATCCGCGCCGGATCGTCGAGTACCTGCCGAAGGTGCGGCCGACGTGGTTCTTCGCCGTCCCGCGCATCTGGGAGAAGATCAAGGCAGGCCTCGAGGCGATGGTCGCCGGCCTCCCCGACGAGCAGCGCGAGCCGGCGCAGCGCGGTCTCGACGCCGCACTCGCAAAGGTTCGCGCCGAGCAGGTGGGGGAGGCCGTGCCCGACGACGTGGCGGCAGCGGCCGCGGCGGCCGAGGAGCAGATGTTCGCCGCGTTGCGGGTCCAGCTCGGGCTCGACCAGGTCGCCGCTGTCAGCGTTGGCGCGGCGCCGACGCCGCTCGAGGTGCTCGAGTTCTTCCACGCGATCGGTGTTCCGATCGGCGAGGTCTGGGGGATGTCCGAGACTTGCGGTGTCGCGACTGTCAACCCGCCGCGGCGGATCAAGCTCGGCACCGTCGGTCCCGCCGTCCCGGGTATCGACATCCGGCTCGACGAGGACGGCGAGGTGCTGGTTCGCGGGCCGGGCATCATGGTCGGCTACCGCAACCTGCCCGACAAGACCGCCGAGACGTTCGACGGCGACTGGCTGCGGACCGGCGACATCGGCGTGCTCGACGACGACGGCTACCTGCAGATCGTCGACCGTAAGAAGGAGCTGATCATCAACGCCGCCGGCAAGAACATGTCGCCGGCGAACATCGAGGCCCACCTCAAGACGTCGAGCTCGCTGATCGGCCAGGCGATCGCGATCGGCGACGGCCGCCCCTACAACGTCGCCCTGATCACGCTCGATCCCGACTTCGCGCCGATCTTCGCCCAGCAGCAGGGGATCGAAGACGGCGCGCTCGCCAACCTCGCCGGCGAGCAGGCGATCCTCGACGAGGTCGCGCGTGGCGTCGAGGCTGCGAACGCGAAGCTCGCGCGCGTCGAGCAGATCAAGAAGTTCAAGATCCTTGACGAGGACTGGCCGCCCGGCGGCGACGAGCTGACCCCGACGATGAAGCTCAAGCGCCGCCCGATCGACGACAAGTACGCCGCCGAGATCGCCGCGCTCTACGCCGACTGAGCGAGCGTCGCGCGCGGGTGGGCGTCGAAGTAGACGTCCTTGAGGCGATCGCTGGAGAGGTGGGTGTAGAGCTGGGTCGTGGCGACGTCGGCGTGGCCGAGCATCTCCTGGACGGCGCGCAGGTCGCAGCCGCCGGCGAGCAGGTGGGTGGCGAAGGTGTGGCGCAGCGTGTGTGGGCTCATGCGGTCGGCGAGACCGGCTGAGCGGGCGTGGCGCTGGACGATCTTGTAAAGGCCCTGGCGCGACAGCGCGGCGCCGCGGAAGTTGACGAACAGGTGTGGCTCGACGGAGGCGCCGATCAGCTGGGGGCGGCCGCGCTCCAGGTAGCGCCGGACGGCGTCGGCCGCGGTGCGGCCGATCGGGACGAGACGCTCCTTGGAGCCCTTGCCGTGGGCGCGGAGGACGAGCTCGTCGAGATCGAGGTCGGTCACTTCGAGGCCGGTCGCCTCGGACGCGCGCAGGCCGCAGGCGTACATCAGCTCGAGCAGCGCCTGGTCGCGCAGCGCGATCGGCTCGGTGCCGGTTGGCTGCGCGAGCAGCTTGTCGACCTCGCCGCGGGTCAGCACCTGTGGCAGCTTGCGGTTCTTGCGCGGGGCGGCGAGCTTGGCGGTCGGGTCGCCGTCGAGGATCTCCTCGCGGCGCAGGTGCTTGTAGAACGAACGTAGGCAGGCCTGCTTGCGGTTGACGGTCGCCGGCGAGGCCGGCTTGCCGTCGGTGCCGCCGAGGCTGGCGAGGAAGTCGGCGATGTCGACTGGCTCCGCCGCCAGCGCGGTGACGCCGCGCTCGTCGAGAAAACGGCCGAACTGCAGCAGGTCGGATCTGTAGGCCTCGAGCGTGTTGCGCGACAGCCCGCGCTCGAACTCGAGGTAGGCGACGAAATCCAGCACGAGGTGCTCGTAGGGCCGGCTCTCGGGTGGGCTGACGACGGTCGCCACAGTGTTGGATTCGCTGTGACTGATAGAAGCCCTGGCCGATGCCCGAGCTTCCCGAGGTCGAGACGATCCGCCGCCAGCTGGCTCCGCACCTCGAGGGGCGGA
>CBFGZN010000084.1:0-10004 GCA_965653255.1 uncultured Solirubrobacterales bacterium
TCGAGCGCGTGCTCGCCCGCGCCGGCGCCGAGGGGCTGCGCTGCGAGGCGGTCACCTCGGAGCGGGTCAGCCCATGCAGCCCGCCGTTGAGCTGCTGCGGTCGCGGCCGTTCCCTATAGCGGCCGGCCGCCGCGGTCGAGGAGGTGTTGAGAGCTACCGCGATTCATAAACAGTAGCCTACGGTTGAGCGCAAGTCAACGTAAACATCCTGTGTCCCGGTTGGCCTGGAAGGCTAACCGGGGGTGCTCGCGCCGGGCTCGAGGACGACCAGTTCCTCGAAGCGGCTCCGATAGAAGCCGCGGTCTCGGGTGAGTAGGCGATCGGCGTGAATCGACGCGTGAGCGGCGACGAGGAAGTCGGCGATCACTCGATCTCGCGTGCCGCCGTCCTGGCGGTAGGCGCGCCAGGCCTGGGCTACGGACAGCGCTGCCTCGGCATCGAGCGGGCTGTATTCCACGCCGAGTGTGTCGAGTGCTGTTCGCGCCGCCTCGGCGGTCTCGAACGCCGCACCCGTCTCGGCCCAGACGATGTCGCAGGCGATCAGCTTCCCCTCACGTCGCGCGCTACGCAGCGCCTCGCGAGAACCTGGCCCGAACTCGGGATCGCCGCCGAGCAGGTCGAGGAGCACGTTCGTGTCGACCGCGGTGATCAGGGCGTCGGTCCCGGCCCGCGAAGCTCGTCGAGCAGCACGTCCGGCCGCGCCGGCAACTCGAGGGTTCCGTAGAGGGCGTCGATCGGATCCCGGTTGCCGGACTTGCGCGCGATCAGTCGCCCACCCTCCTCTTCGAAAGACAGCACCTCGCCCGGTCGAATCCCCAGCCGGTCGCGCAGCGGCTTCGGAATCGTGACTTGACCCTTCTCGGACACCCGCGCATTCATACTGGTAGAGTAGCAATTCCTACCATACTAGACCGACCTAGACAGACGAAGGATCGAGATTGGGATAGGGATCTAGTCGGTTTGGTCTATCGTGTGAACGGTGTATTTGCTATCCTGGTCTGCATGAGCTCGCCTACTGCCAAGCGCAAGCCACCTCGGCCGACCAAGCGCAAGACCTCGTTCGAGGTCGACACAGCGAAGGTCGAGGCGGCCAAGGGCATCCTGGGAACCACCACGCTGACGGAGACCGTGGACGCGGCGTTGTCCGAGGTAGTCAAGCTCGAGCAGCGCCGGCGGCTCGCCGAGCTGCTCTTCACGCCCGACGCGCTGCAGCTCGACGATCCCGACGCGATGGCCGGCGCGTGGCGCTAGGGACGCATTGGCCACTTACCTCGCCGACAAGAGCGCGCTGACCAGGCGCGACACCCGGCCTGCCGTTCGCGACGTGGTCGAGCCGCTGCTGCTGGCTGGCGAGATCGCGACCTGTGGGGTGGTCGATCTCGAGCTGCTCTACAGCGCGTCGAGTCCGAAGACCTACGCATCGCTGGGGAGCGCTCTCCGAGGGCTACCCAGGGCCCCGATCGACGACACGACGCTCGACCGCGCGCTGGAGGTCCAGGCGCTGCTCGCCGCAAAGTCCCAACACCGAGCCGTCCCGCTCCCCGATCTGATGATCGCCGCGTGTGCTGAGGGCGCTGGCTTGACCGTGCTGCACTACGACGCGGACTACGAGCGGATCGCCAGCCTGACGGGGCAGCCCGTGCGCTGGGTCGTGCCGCGCGGCAGCGTCGACTGACGGACGTCAGGGTCCCAGCGTGGCGCAGGCCGCAGATCGTGGGATCCGAATGCAGGGCGATTAGCCGCGATGCGGCCCGCGCGTGCGCGAGGCGCGGCGGGCGGGGGTGCTGCGCGAGCGTAGGGCGCCCTTGTTGGCGACGGAGATCGCCTCCTCGGGGCCGCTGAACGGGGCGAGCGCGATGAAGGTGGCGGCGGGCAGGATCTGCAGTAGGTGCTCGGCGCCGCGGCGCTGGATCTGCTCGTAGATCAGCGCGTGGACGGCGCCGCCGATCGCCTCGACGGCGAGCGGGCTGGCGTCGGGAGCCTGCTCGACGCCGGGCTGGAGGATCTCCTCGAACAGGCCGAACGAGCGGTCGCGGTGCTCGAGGCCGGCCTGGCCGGCGGTCAGGACGTCGATCATCGCGATCCGCGCCCACTGCGGCTCGGCCGCCCAGAACGACAGGTACGCCTCGAGCGCCGCGCGGACCGCCTGCGGCCACGAGCGCGACCAGCGGTAAGGGGGCAGCGCCGCTGCGCCGGCCTGGGCGATCGCGGAGTCGTAGGCGGCGAGGAACGCCTGCTCCTTGCCGTCGAAGTGCTGGTAGAAGGTCGTCAGCGACGCCGACGCGTTCTTGACGATGTCGTCGAGCGTCATCGCCGGATAGCCCTTCTCGGCCACGGTCGCCGCAACCGCGCCGAAGATCCGGTCGACCTGGTCGTGGACCACGAAGCGCGAGATGCTGTTCAGTGGTGGGCGCGAGCGGGGACGGCGGATCGGCTGCGGAGGGTTGCGGTAGGACAGCGCCCAGTCGCGTAGGGCGGGCATGGTGTCGGGGAGAGCCGCCGTCTCACCGGCGCCGACGCGCGACTCGAGCACCTTGCGGATCCCGCCGACGAGCCCGGAGACGATCGCCGGCGGGACGGCCGCCCGCTCGGGCGACTGGCCGAGCGCCTCGGTGAACAGCCAGGCGAAGCTCGACTGACCCCCGTCGGCGTGCTCGAGGCCGGCGGGGCCGGCCGCGTAGACGTCGACGAGCGCGATCCGCGCGGCGGCCGGCTGGTCGACGATCGTCAGGGCGAGCGCATCGAAGGCGCGCTCCATCCGCTCGTCCCACGAGCCCTCGCCCGCGCACGCGTCGCGCACCGCCGCCAATCCGGTTTCCGTGGCTGCGTCGACGGCGGCAAGGAAGCACTCCTCCTTACCGCCGGGGAAGTGCTGGTAGAAGGTCGTGCGCGAGATCCCCGAGAGCTTCAGCAGCTCGGCGACCGGGGTTGCCTCGTAGCCGCGCTCGGCGATCGCGACGACCGCCGCGGCGAGCAGGCGCTCGCGCTGGTTCTGCGCGACGAGCTCCGGAGACTGCCCGCGACCGGGGCGGAGCATCCGGCTCCTCAGATCGCTTGCATCTCCCCACGGTGTACGGCTCACGTCGCCAACGATAACGCTGGTTCTGTAGCCGCTGGTAGACCCAAATTGGCAGCTGCATTTAGATGCTGAGCGCGTTTATAGAAGGGCGCGTGACCGTCGGGTCGGCGTGGCTGCCGGTGCGACGTGTTTACGGCGAGAATGCCGCCGCCCGGGAGTCGCTACGAGGCTAGTGAACGGTTGGCCCTTGACAGCAAACGTAGGCGACTGTTTACAATCGAATCTACAAATTCACGTGTTTCTCGTCGCTCTCGGACGGTCCTTGTCTTCGGAAAACCGTCCCAGAGCACCAGGCACGTGAGGGACTGTGAAAGAGGAGAGCTGGTGCAGCACGTAGCCGATCCCACGCCAACCGCCCGCGTTCCCGAACGCCTTCCCAGCCGGGAGGCTCAGAAGCGGGCCCGGCTACGAGCTTGTGGGCGGGTGCGGCTCTCCGGCCGACGCGGCCGCGCCGGCGACCGGCGGATCGTCACCGCGCTGCAGGCACGGTCGATCTCGGGCAGGAGCACACAGTCCTGCGATCGAGGCAGCGACCTCGGTCGGTAGGTGCGCCATGAGATCCAAACTGGACAAGAGGAGAGAACAGCGGATGAGTGGAGCTGTAGGTGCAGGGGGATCGCAGGCCGGTGGCGCGAGCTGTTCAGGTTCGCCACGGGGAATCCTGCGTTCGCTCTCTTCTTCGCTGCGAGCCAAAGGGACTGGTGCGTCCTTGATGCTTGTGGTCATCTCCCTGATGGCTCCCGCGGCCGCGTCGGCCGATCCGTTGGGAGTGGTGGGGTTCTGGGGAAACCCTTCGGCTGCTGCCAGTGGGTTGGGCGGGCACTTCGGGGCCACTCCCGGCCAGGTGGCGGTTAACGACGCTTCCGGGAAGGTCTACGTCGCCGATACGGGGAACAACCGGCTCCAGCGGTTCAGCGCGTCGGGCGCGTTTGAGTGGGCGGTCGGATATGACGTGGTTGCTCCAGGCAAGCCGGGCAACGTCGCTCGTAACGAGCAGCAGACGATCACGGTGGGGTCCAACACCACCGGCGGTACCTACACGCTGCGCTTCGGCGGGACGAATGCAACGCATATCACTGCGGCGATTGCCTGGAATGCGAGCGCGGCACAGGTGGATGCGGCCCTCGAGGCGCTTCCCGCGGTTGGCGCGGGCGGCGCGGCGGTGTCGGGTCCCGACGGTGGTCCGTATGCCGTCGAGTGGGTCGGAGCGCTGGCCGATCAGAACGTCGGGCAGCCCGTGAGCAACGTGACGAACCTCGTCGTCTCCGGTGGGACCAAGGCAGTCACCACCTCCACGACCGTTCATGGAGCCAATCTCGAGCGCTGTACGGTGGCGGCCGACTGCAAGGCCGGCGTCGGTGCGCTTTGGGTCACGGGCTTTGCGCCGTTCCAGTCCGATGAGCCCGGCGGGGCACTGGCGGGACCGACGGGTGTGGCGGTCAACCAGGTCACGGGCGACGTTTATGTCACTGATACTGCCTATAGCCGCATCCAGCAGTTCGATGCGAATGGCGTCTTCGTGCGCGCTTGGGGCAGCGATGTGGTCCGGCCGGGCGCATCGGGTGACCGGCCGGCCGCTTCCGCGGTGCAGACGTTGACGGTCGATGCCACCGCGGGGAGCTTCCGGCTGGCGTTCCAGGGTCAGACCACGTCCGACCTCGCGTTCGACGCGACCAGCGCCCAGGTCGACAGCGCCCTGGAGGGGCTGTCGATGATCGGCGCCGGCAACGTGGCGGTGACCGGCGGGCCGGGCGCCACATCGCCGATGACGATCACGTTCTCGGGTGCGCTGGCCAACGCCCCACAGCCGCCGATAGCTGCCTCGAACGGCGCGCCCGCGCTGTCGGGTGGCACCGCGTCGGCGACGATTGCCGACACGGTCACCGGCGCGACCGGGTTCGAGGTCTGCGCGGCGGCCGTCGACTGCAAGCGCGGCTCGCACTCCGTGGTCGGGGGCGGATTCAGCAGCACCGCCCTTAGCTATCCCACCGTCGTTCCCGTGGGTGCGCCCAACGCGGGCAACGTCCTGGTCGGAGACGGGCAGATGCTGCGAGTACAGGAGTTCACAGCGGCGGGCGAGTTCGTGCGCGCTTTCGGCTACAACGTCGTGACGGCGGGGCCCGGTCAAGCAGGCAGTGGATTTGAGATCTGTCGCGTCGTCGCCTTCGACACGTGCGGCGCCGGGGCTGCCGGCAACGGTGTCGGTCAGTTCAACAGCATAGGCGGGCAGACCCCCAACATCCGCGTCGCGGTCGACAGCGCGGGAACGATCTTCACGGCTGAGGCCCTGGCGAACTTCCGCGTACAGCGGTTCACGCCGTCGGGTGGGACCCTGACACCGTCCGCGTTCAACCCGGCGATCAGCGGCACCGAGTCTCTGACGGGCTCCGCTGCCGTGGTCGGCGCGGCGGATCTGCTCAGCCCGTCAAATCTGGCGGTCGATCCCGCCGACGACCATCTCTATGTTGTCCGTGGCTTTGGCCTGGAGCGTCGCGTCCTGGAGTTCGACACCACCGGGGCGGGCACGCTGCTGGACTCGCACATCGCGGGCTACGGCGTCGCCTCGGTGGTCGGCCTGGCGGTCAAGTCCGGTGGCGAGCACGCGTATCTGACCTCCACGACGGGTGCTCCACGCGTCTACGAGCTCGGCGAGCCCACGCCCCCGACGGTCACCGTCCAGCCGACGACCGACGTGACGAGCTCGTCCGCGCTGCTGCACGGGACGATCACGCCCAACAACGCCGTCGACCCCGCACCGCTGCACACTTTCTGGCGCTTCGAGTACTCCGCCGACGGAGGGGCCCACTGGACCAAGGCGCCGGCGACCGACGTCGATGGCGGTACCGGAGCGGCAGACATCGTGGTCAGCCAGGAGATCGCCGATCTCGAGCCCAACAAGGCCTACGCCGTCCGTCTGGTCGCCAGCAAGGGCGGCGCGCCGGTCATCTCGACCGGCGACGTCGGCGCCTTCAGCACCGATCCCGCGCCGCCGGTCGCCGAGACCCTCGACGCCTACTGGGACGGCGATGGCAAGTTGACCCTCCGCGGGCTGGTCAACCCCAACAATCAGCCGACCAGCTACTACATCGAGTACGGCACCGACACCGGTTACGGCCAGCGTATCCCGGCCGACCAGGACGGCGATGCCGGTGGGGGCGGCGCCCCGGTCGCCGTCGCGCAGCAGATCTCCGGTCTCGAGCCAGACGCCACCTACCATTACCGCGTAGTCGCGGTCAACGCTACCGGCACTACATCCGGTTCCGATCGCACCATCGGCTCGTTCCGCCCGCCGCCCCCGCGTGTCGCTGAGTGGGTCAGCCGCGGGGATAGTTGGGGCATCGGCGTCAACGCAATCGGCGCGATCGCCGATGACGGTGATCGGGCTGGCTTCGTCGCACAGCTCTTCGGTCAGCCCGACACCGTCCCGGGCCCCGTCAATCCCGTGATGGCGCGGCGCACCCCCACCGGATGGGTTCCCGCCGCACAGCTCCCCGCCGTTGACGGCACCCAGGGCGGCTACTTCAACACATATTTCATGAGTCGCGCCGACGGGACCGCCACGCTGTGGCCCGAAGGGACGCGCTCCGGCCGTCAGCGTGGCGAGGTCGGTTGGGTGCTTGTCCACCAGGACGGCACCCGCACCCCCGCGGGCCCGATGCTCGAGCCGCTGCCCGCCGATTTCACAACAAGCGGGATAGACAACGAGTACCGCTTGCAGGGCGCGGCAGCGGACCTGTCGACATTCGTCTTCGGCTGGCGTGCCAGCGACGGCGTGCGCTTCTTCGCTGATGAGCCGATAGCTCGCGGCCTCGCCTCGCAGCTCTACGCCATGTCCCGTGATGATGCCGGTGACTGGAAGCTGAGCGTTGTCAATCGTGCGAGCGACCCGAGCCCAGAGGTTGCGGGTCCGGTGATCGGTGGGGTTTGCGGTGCAAAGCTGGGGGCCCTACTGGGCGAGACGACCACCGGCCCAGTCAATCGCGCCATCTCCGAGGACGGATCGGCGATCTACTTCACCATCGATCCCAACGCGCCGGCGTCAGGCTTCTGCGGCAGCGTGAATGGCGACAATCGCCGGCTGTTCAAGCGGGTGGGGGGGACCTCGACGGTGGCCGTATCGGCGCCGCAGTGCTCGGGTGTGTGTGTGGGCAGTGGCCCGGATCTGTTTCAGAGCGCGTCGCGGGACGGGTCGGTGGTGGCGTTCCTCAGTCCGCGCCAGTTGACCGATTCCGACGACGACACCACGAACGATCTGTACATCTATGATGCGTCACCTCCGGCGGGCCAGCCCACCCTGGTGCAGGCGTCGGCGGGCGAGGTCGTGGCGGGCGACGCGATCGAGGTGTTGGATCTCTCCGCGGATGGGTCGCGCGTGTACTTCACGGCTCGGGGGGTGCTGGCCGGCGCCGGAGCGCAGGGCGCGGCGGTGGCGGGACAGCCGAACCTGTACGTCTTCGAGCGCAGTGAGGAACACCCCGCGGGTCGGACGGCGTTGGTTGCCGGTGCGGTGAGCGTTGCGGGTGGCGACTCGGCGGTGGCGTTGCCCAACAGCAACACGGACGGCGGAGGCCGCTGGTTGGTCTTCACCACCCGGTCGCGGGTGTTGGCCGACGATACGGACGGGGCGCGTGACGTGTATCGCTTCGATGACCTGACCGGTCGGGCCGAGTGCTTGTCGTGTGTCGGCGGCGGAAATGTCGATGTGACGGTCGCGCTTCCCGGTGGCGATGCCGCGTCGGAGCAGAGCCCGGCCGACGGGTGGCTGCGCGGCCGAGCTGTGAGCGCCGATGGCTCGACGGTCGTGTTCGCGACACGCGAGGCGCTGGTCGAGGCGGATGACAACACCGAGTTCGACGTGTACCAGTGGCAGGGCGGGACTCTGTCGTTGGTCAGCAGTCAGACGGGCGAGCAGGGGTTGTCGGTCGATCCGGCCAGCAAGGTGCCGGCCGCGCCGGTGATCTCGGGCGATGGCCGGGCGGTGTTCTTCATCACGCGAGCAGGGATCGATCCGGCGGATCGCAACAACGTCGAGGATGTATATGGCGCGCGGATCGGCGGCGGGTTCGAAGATGCGCCCGCGCCGCCCACGCCATGCGACGTGCTGGCCGCGCAGTGCCAGGATGCCGGTTTCGGTTCGATTCCAAGCGATACGAGGACTTCGCCGTCCGGGCGCAAGAACGAGAACGCCACGGCCAAAGCTAGGAAGACGCTTGCTCTCTCCAGTATCTCGGCGAAGGCGCGGAGGAAGGTCGCGCGCTCCGGCCGTCTGTCGCTAGTGGTGCGGACGTCTTCGGCCGGACGAGTGTCTCTCACCGCCAAGGCAAGGATGGGTAGGAAGACTATTCGAGTGGGACGCACTTCCGTGCGGGCAGACGAGGGGGGATCGACGCGGGTCGACTTTCGGTTGAGCTCGCGAGCTCGCCGGCAGCTGCATTCGGGCAAGGGGCTGCGGGTGAAGATCGAAGCAAGCCAGCCCGGAGCGCGCGCCCGAACTATGCGCATCCTGCTGCCGGGAGTCCGCTCATGAGGTTCCTGAAGCCAGCTGGATCAGTCTTCAAGCGGTCCAAGGGCGCTTGCTCTTGCATCGGAGGTAACGATCGGAGAGGGCCCGAGAGCATGAGCGGCACGCAGTTCAGTCGAGGAGGAAGAGCGACGACGCTGATCTCGTCGATGGCGATCTCGGTCGCGATTGCGGTGGTCGCCTTGGCGGCCGTCTCGCCGGCACTGGCGGCCTCGGAGCTGCGCCTCGAGCCGACGCGTCAGCCGGCGGCGCCACGCGCCGGCGACGAGTTCATGAGCTACACGGTCGCGGTGAGGAACATCGGCGCCGATCCGACGTCGGGCACGGCGACGGTGTCGGTCGGGCTACCGCCGGGCTTTCGGCTCGCCGAGGCCAGCGGCGCCGGCTGGACGTGCCATCTGCTGGCGCGGGCCTGTACCAACTCGAGCGTCATCGCGGCCGGCGGCGCCTACCCCGTACTGGAGTTGGAGCTCTTGATCGCGCCAGCTTCGGCGCCTGACCTGCCGACGGTCCGCTTTGCCGCATTTGGCGGCGGCGCGGTAAGCGATGCCTTGGCCGACGATACGTTCGCCTTCCAGCCGGCATCGCTATTTGGCATCGCCAGCTTTGCCGCCGGTGTCTTCGACGTGTTCGATGTCCCGGTTACCGCGGCAGGCGATCATCCGTTCTCGGCCGACAGCGCCTTGCGCCTGAGCACCCGGATCGGACCGCTGGGCCCGAACGGGTACGGAGGCGGTGAGGTGCCGGTGGAGTCGCCGCGGAACCTCCTGTTCGAGTTGCCGGCGGGCTTCGTCGCCAACCCCCAGGCTGCAACCGCGTGCGCGATCATCGAGGTGACCGCTGGAACGTGCCCGGTGGCGGCAGCGGTCGGTGGAGTGCATCTAAACTTCGCTGAGGAGGACCAGAGCTTCGCGGGCGACACGCCGCTGTATCGCGTGGTTCCCGAGCACGGCTATCCCGCGGCGTTTGCCTTCCGGCCGGTAAGCATCTCGGGGCTGACGTTCGTGCTGCGGCCCAAGCTGCGCAGCGGCGGCGACTATGGCGTCACCGTCATCAGCCCGCTCGCGGCGAACACCCCGCCGATCGTCGAGATCAGCTTCGCGACGCTGTGCAACCTCGGCGCCAAGCCCTGGAATACCGCGGTCTCGCCGAAGTTCAACGGCTGCAACCAGCCGGGCGACCCCGACGCCTTCGACGTCGCGTTCCTGACGAACCCCACCGACTGTCCTGGCACCGGTCCGGTGACGCGGGCGCTGGCCGATTCCTACGAGCATCCGGGGGCGTTCACCGCCGACGGCCTTCCCGACGCCGGCGATCCACGCTGGAAGATCAGCGACGCGGTCTCGCCTCCCACCACCGACTGCGGGGATGCGCCGTTCGCGCCGTCGATGACGATCGCGCCGA
>CBFGZN010000085.1:0-10002 GCA_965653255.1 uncultured Solirubrobacterales bacterium
GCGTGGCAACGCCATGCGCGAACGCGCGCCAATCTTCGCGATCGGGCTCGCGTCGGCGACCTGTCCGGTCTACATCTCCGAGGTGGCGCCGGCGGCGCTGCGCGGCCGGCTCGTGACGCTGTTCCAGCTCGCGGTGACGGTCGGCATCCTGCTCGCCTACGTCGTCGGACTGGCGCTCGAGCCGTCGGGGTCGTGGGAGTGGATGCTGGCGCTCGGCGCGGTGCCGGCCTTCCTGCTTGGCGCTGGGATTCTCGCGATGCCTCAGAGCCCACGCTGGCTGGTGATGATCGGCGACTCGATCCAGGCGCGCAAGGAGCTGCTCCAGCTGCGCCAGACGACCGACGAGGTCGACGCCGAGCTGAGCGAGATCCAGGCGAGCATCGACACCGAGAAGGGCAGCTGGCGCGACCTGCGTGCCCCTGCTGTTAAGGCGGCGCTGGTCGTCGGCGTCGGGCTGGCGGTCCTTCAGCAGGTGACCGGCATCAACACCGTCATCTACTACGCGCCGACGATCATCCAGGACACCGGGATCGACTCCGATAGCGCGGCGATCCTTGCCAGCATCGGGGTGGGGGTCGTCAACGTGCTCGCGACGGTGCTGGCGCTCTGGCTGGTCAGCCGCTTCGGCCGCCGGCCGCTGCTCGTCGTCGGCGTGACCGGCATGGTGATCGCGCTTGTCCTGCTCGGTCTCGCGTTCGAGGTCGGCACCGGCGGCGAGGGACTCGCGAGCCTCGCGGTGATCGCGCTGATGGTCTACGTCGGTTCGTTCGCGATCAGCCTCGGGCCGATCTTCTGGATCCTCAACGCCGAGATCTATCCGCTCAAGGCGCGCGGCCATGCGGCCGGGGTCGGCACGATGGCGAACTGGACGTCGAACTTCCTCATCTCGCTGACCTTCCTGCCGCTACTCAACTGGCTCGGCAGCGCGCCGACCTTCTGGCTCTACGCCGCCGTCGGCGTCTTCACGATCTTCTTCTGCCTGCGCTTCGTGCCCGAGACGAAGGGCAAGCAGCTCGAGGAGATCGAGCAGATCTTTGAGGATCGGGTCGCGCGACGTGCGACCTAGGGCGCCAGTGCGTGAACTGTTCGAGTAATGCTGCTGCCTTCGGAGGCCGATCTCGACCGCGCCATAGACGGCCTCGGTCCGGCCGATTTCCAACAACTCGCGGAGCGCTATGCGGTTGGCATGTATCCGGCGGTCTTCGGTGGACTTGCGGCGCACGGTCGAAACGCGCGCGGCCAGACCATCAAGGGTTGGCCCGATGCCTACGTGCTCGACGACGCCGGATATGTCAACGTCGTAGAGGCCACCCGTGACGTAAAGAACTGGTCGCGACATTTGACGGCCGACGCCGAGCGGGCAGTGGCCCTTCCCTCGCCCGGCCTCGGCAGCTTCGTCTTCGTTGGTTGGGCTCGAACACCGAATCCGGCTGTCGTGGCGCGCCATCGGCGGCGTCTGAGAGCTTTGACCGCGGCGCAGGGAATGCTGGAGCTGGTCTTTAGGCAGCGGCTCGTAACCGATTTGCGAGAGCCGCGCTTTGCGCGTGTATGGAGCGATCTGCTGGGGCTGACGACTTCACCTGCCCCCTGGGTCGAACTCGAGTCTGCCCCGATCTATGGAGGGGCACGCCCTGGCTACTTCGTTCCCACACGAGACGAGTATCGGGCCGGGAAGGTGACCCGCCCCCGCCTGTCGCACACGGTCGAGGCACGGCTGGAGAGTGATGGCTGGGCGCTCGTGCACGGGCGGGTGGCGGCCGGCAAGACGGTACTGGCCACCGAGATCGGCTGGCGACATATCGCGTTGGGAGCACTGGTCTACTACCTGGATGTCGCGGCGCTCTCGGCCGGTGCGGGGCCGAGTGACGACGCGCTCACGGCCTTAATCGCACGAGCGGACGATAACGTCCTGTTCATCGTCGACAACGTCCATCTCGACCAGGTTCTAGCCGCAACCATCGTGAAGCACTGGGACGAGCTCGGCGGACGGTGCCGCCTACTTCTGCTCGGCCGCCAGATCGAGAATCCAGCCTATCTCCGAGGGTTGGAGTCGCCAATGGCCGAGTACGAAGGGTCGGCCATTCACCTGTCGGTCACTCCGGCGATGTTGAGGGGTATGGCTACCCGGCTCGGCAAGCGCGTCGATGGATTGGCGCCGCCTTCGGAGCGTGATGTCCAGCGCTGGTCGAAGGTCTTCGGCGGCGATCTGATCGCCTTCGGCGTGGCGGTGGCGCAGGCCTTGGAGACGGGTGCGCCATGGGGGGAGATCGACGCCACCGATGCCCGCGTCTACATTCGCGAACGGTATTTCGCCGGCTTGGACGAGCGAGGACGTAAGGAGCTGCTGCTGGTGGCCGACCTCTCGTCCCTGGAGCTTGTCGCGACCGACGACATGGTCGATATCGGCTCGCTCAGAGGTTCGCTGGCAGGCGGGGTGATCGAGCGTTCGGACGGAGGCTATCGGACGATCCATCCGGGAATGGGCGAGTTGCTTCTCGCGGCGGCGGGGGTGAAGCTCGGCGATCTCGTGACGGCTGCGTTCGCGGATCGGAAAGTCGCAGACGAGGCTCAGGCAGCGGTCGCGGCCGGGCGCCTTCTGGCGGCTGGCCGACGTGATGCCGCGGTTCTCGTGTTGGGACACTTGATTGAAGAGCCGGAGGCCTTGCTGAGGATGCTCTTGGCGCGTGGCGCGACCGGGGTCTCCTCACAGATCGTCCTCCTGAAGGAGCTCGTAGGAGGGACCAAGCTGGACGACTCGACGGCGCGGGACAGCGATGCCCTGACGCGCATACTCGAGCAGGCCACGCTGCGCGAGCTGATAGCGCTTCAAAGCCAGGCCAACCGATTTCTCCCTCGGCTCTCGGCGGCCATTCGGAGCGCTCTTCCGCGTGTCGGTCTCGACTTCGGTGCTCTTGCCGATCAGGCGCTGGTCGATCCGGCCACGGGCTTTCCCCGGCGGATGCATCGAGTCAAGCGCATCCTTCCCGGGATCTACCCGGCGATCGTCGACGCTCTCGGCGAGCGCGATGCGATGAGCCGCTTCTTCGAGAACACACCTGGCAAGCTGGGGCTCGGCCGTTGGAGGGACCTCAACGAGGGGATGGAAGCATCGCGCACCTTTCGAGAGAGCGCACTTCTGGCTTTGCGCAGACACCCCGACGAGGCGAGCCGGGTGCTGCTGGCGCCGAAGACCCTCAGCCGGTTCTTGGAGGCAGCGCCGCCGGGCAGCCCGCTCAGGTCGGTGATGCTGGAGCACCTACGTTCGTCGGAGTTTCGTGCGACCGCCGTCCGTGAGGCTTTGAAGAGCGGGCCCCGCAGGCTGGTCGCGCTGCTCGAGTACGGCAGTGCGTGCGATCCGCTCCTGCTCGGCGAGCTGGACGGCCTGGCCGACGAGCGCGCCCTGCTCGAAGCAACGGCGGCGCGCTGGGGGCTGGCTCCCAGGGCGAACCCGCGCCTGTTGGAGCTGAGTCGGCGATCGGCGCCACGGCTGCACGCTGTGCTGGCGCCCGTGCTCAAGCTCCCCGAAGAATCGTCAGGCTGAACCCGCAGCCTGTTTGGCCGCCGCCTCGGCCGCTTCGAGCTGGCGCTCGATCAGGTCGAGGCCGGAGGACCAGAAGCCGGGGTCGGTGAGGTCGACGCCGACGATCTTGCCGAGGTCCTCGGGGGGCATCGAGCCGCCGGCCTTCAAGAGCTCGACGTAGGAGGGGACGAAGCTCTCGCCCTGCTCCTCGTAGCGGCGGTAGACCGACAGCGCGAGCAGGTTGCCGTAGGCGTAGGCGTAGACGTAGCCGGGCGTGTCGATGAAGTGGGGGACGTAGGACCACCAGGTGCCGTAGTCCTCCGACGGCTCGACGGAGTCGCCGAGCAGGTCGGCCTGGGTGTCGAGCCAGGCCGCGTTGATACTCTCGACCGACAGCTCGCCGGCGTCGCGGCGCTCGTTGTGGACACGGTGCTCGAAGCGGTTCATCGCGACCTGGCGGAAGACCGCCGCGACCGCGCCGTCGAGCGACTCCGCGAGCAGCGACAGCCGGGCGGCGGCGTCGGGAGCCTGGGTCAGCAGCCGCTCGAGGACGATCGTCTCGCCGACGATCGAGGCGGTCTCGGCGACCGTCAGCGGCGTCGTGAACTCGAAGATCCCGCGCGGGCGGGCAAGCGCCGCGTGGACGCCGTGGCCGAGCTCGTGGGCCATCGTCAGGGCGTCGCCGATCCGGCCGGTGTGGTTGAGCAGCACGTACGGGTGCGCCGATGGCACGGTGTAGGAGCAGAACGCCCCGCCGCGCTTGCCGGGCGCCGGCGGCGCGTCGATGTAGGCGCCGGTGAAGAACTCCTCGGCGGCGGCCGCCATCTCGGGCGAGAACTCGCGGTAGCAGTCGAGCACCAGCGCGCGGGCGTCCTCGTAGGAGACGCGCTGCTCGCTCTCGGCGACCGGCGCGGCGCGGTCGTAGTAGGCGAGCTTCTCGACCCCGAGCAGCTTCGCCTTCAGCCGGTACCAGCGCCGCGCCAGCTCGTAGCGCGACTGGACGGCGTCGATCAGCGCCTGGACCGACTCGTCGCTGGCCTCGTTGGCGAGGTTGCGCGAGGCGATCCAGTGCGGGTAGGAGCGCAGACGGTCCTTCGTCGACTTGTCGGCGAGCAGCGTGTTGAAGATGAAGGCGCGCGTGCGCAGGCCGGGCTGGAGCGCGCTGGTGACGCCCTCGGCGGCGGCTCTGCGCAGCTCGCGATCGGGGCCCTGAAGGACGCTCAGCGCCTCCATCAGCTGGACCGGCTCGTCGCTGCCCGGGAGGTCGACGGTCAGGCCGGCGACCTGCTCGGTGAACAGGCGCTTGAAGGCGGCGCTGCCGGTGACGGCGGTCTCGGTGAGCACGCGCTCCTCGGGCTCTGAGAGCTGGTGCGGGCGGTAGCGGCGCAGCGTGCGCAGGTAGTGGCGACAGAACGCCAGCTCGTCGGAGGCGATCAGCCGCTCCGCCTGCTCGTCGGGCAGCTCGTTCCACTCGAGGTCGAAGAACAGCAGCGCGGTCTGGAGCGCCGCGCCGCGCTCCTGGGCCTCCTGCATCAGCGCGCCACGGGCGGGATCCTGGGTGTCGGTCGAGAAGTCGAGTCCCGCGTAGGAGCCGGCGCGGCCGACCTTGTCGGAGATGTCCTCCAGGGTGTGCAGCGCCTCGGCCAGCCCGGCGGCGTCCAGCTCTGCAACCTTGCCGCGGTAACGCTCGGCGAACGCGTCCGCTGCCTCCTGCGCCTCCGCCATCAATGCCAGCACGCCATCTGCGCCCCGGCCGTCCACCAACGGTTGAAGGTCCCAACGCGCGGCCTCGAGGGCCTCGTCACGCGGCTCAGCGATCGCCTCGGTCATGCCGGGCACGATAAGGGTTCGAAGATCTACGTCGCGAAGTCCGTGCGCCAGGAGCTGTCGCTCGGCCGTAACGCATGTGCGTTCTCCGTCGCGCAGGCCGACCTAGGTTTGTCCCATGTTCAGCGAAGACTGGTGGCGGGTCGGTTTAGTATCCGTGCTCATCGCGGCGGGAGGGTTCGTCAGCGCCGCATACGGCATACCTGCTGAGGCGCCCGCGGCCAGTCTTGGGTGGCCCTTGCTCCTTCATCTGGAGCGATCGGTGGCGTTTCTAGGGCTCTTGGTGATGGCCTTGCTCGTAGGCGTTCGCGCAACCAGGGGCACCTTTCCGGTCAAGTTCGGTCAAGTCGAGTATCCGGCTGAGTGTGTGGACCGGCGGGAGGAGACGGTGGTCGATATGTACGACAGGCGCCTGCGGGTCATCGAGCGTGCTTTGACGGACCTGTCAGGGCGGGTTGAGCATGGCGAAGATTGAGACAGCAGATATGCTAGATCTGTCTATGTGTCAGAACGGAGAGCAGATGCGCAAAGTGTTCGACGAAGACGCTCCCCCTAGCGATCCCGACGAGTTTCGCGAGTTCCTACAGTGGTGGTGGGAAGTGAGGCTGCCGGTGCTGCAGGAGATCTGTGCCATCAATCTCGCCGAGATCAAGCGTCTCCAGGAGGACTACGCGCGTCGCGTCGCCCGCAGGCGTCGCTGGTGGATCTTCGGCTAGTCGGTGGCAGGCTCGGTGTCGGCCGTGGAGTCCCGGATGAGGGAGGCGACTTGGGCGGGGTCGTCCCAGGTGGGGACGTGGCCGCAGCCGGTGAGGATGACGGTGTGGGACACGGCGGGAGGGGTCGAGGGCGGACGGACGAGACGGTCGTGCTCGCCCCAGGCGAGGGTGACGGGAACGGGAATCTCGTCGAAGCCGGTGAAGACGGAGGAGCGCATCTCGGCGTTGGCGCTGTCGAAGCCGGGACCGTTGGCGTAGGCGCGGATGCGGTGCAGCGCCTGGTCGGCGGTGATCGTGGCCGGGTCGACCATCGTGCCGGTGAAGGCGAGCGTGCGCAGGCGCTTCGAGCGGACGATCAGCGGGAGCAGCGGCAGCAGGGTGCGCGCGGCCTGGCGGGCGGCGTTGCGACGCGGGCCGAGTGGGCGGGGCCAGAGGCCGGCGGTGCAGATGGCGGTCACCGAGCGGGCGCGGCCGGTCTTGCCGAGCTCGAGCGCGACCCAGCCGCCTAGCGAGATGCCGGCGACGTGCGCGGTCTCGATTCCGAGCGCGTCGAGCGTCTCGACGATGCTGGCGGCGAGCGCCGCCGCGGTCGCCGGGACGTTGGCCGGCAGCGCCGGCGACTCGCCGAAGCCGGGCATGTCGACGGCGATGCAGTCGTGGTCGGCGGACAGGTCGGGGAGGACCGGGTCCCAGACATGCCGGTCGCCGCCCAGCGGGTGGACGAGCACGAGCGGCCTGCCGGCGCCGCGGCGTGTGAGCGCTAGCTGTGGGCGGACCTTCAAGGCTGCGGGCATCGTGACGGACTATGCCCGCCCGCGGGCAACCGATCAGCCGGCATGGCCGTAACCTCGTCTTGATGGATCTCACCGGCCGTACAGTCCTCGTCACCGGCTCGAACCGTGGCATCGGACGGGCGATCGCCGAGGCGGTGGCGGCCAAGCCGGTCGGGCTGCTGCTCTGCGGCACGCGCTCGCCCGGCGAGTATCCGGAGTTGCGGCGGCCGGCGGGTGGCGCGCGCGAGATCCGGTCGGTTGCGCTCGATCTCTCGTCCCGAGACGCGATCGAACGATCGGTCGCTGGGCTCGGCGACGGGCTCCAGGTCGACGTGCTCGTCAACAACGCGGGCCTGATGACCGGCGGGCTGCTCGAGGAGCAGCAGACCGACGATATCTACGCGGCGGTCCAGGTCAACCTGACCGCGGTGATGCACCTGACCAAGCTGCTGCTGCCCGGGATGCTGGAGCGCGGTGGCGGCAAGGTCGTCAACAACGCGAGCATCTCCGGCTACGCGTACTTCCCGGCCGCTACCACCTACGCCGCTACCAAGGCCGGCGTCGTCGCCTTCACCGAGTCGCTGCGGCGCGAGCTGAAGGGGACCGGCATCACGACGCTGCATCTCGTCACCCCCGGCGTCGACACCGACATGCTCGACGAGACCGAAGAGGTCTACGGCCGCCACATCGACACGTCTGGCTGGGATCGCCAGCCGCCGGCGGAGTGGGCGGCGAAGATCGTCGACGCGATCGAGCACGACAAGACGATCCTCGGACCGGGCGGGAAGACCGCGATCGCCAAGCTGGCGTCGCGCGGCCCGGGCTTCCTCGTCGACGGGATCGCGGCGCGGATGTTCAGCCGCACTCCGCGCGGCTGATCATTCGGAGGCGGCTCAGGCGGCCGCGCCGACCTGAGCCGTCGACACCACGTCGCCGCGCCACTCTGGCTTGGCCAGTAGCAACTGCACGTCGCCGATCCGGCGCTCTGCGAAGCCGGCCTCGACGTAGGCGAGGTAGAGCCGCCACATGCGGCGGAACCGCTCGTCGTAGCCGAGCTCGGCGGCGCGGTCGGCGTTGCGCTCGAAAGCCTCGCGCCAGCGCGCGATGGTCGTCACATAGTGGTCGGTGATGTCGTCGAGCCAGACGGGCCTCATGTCGGTGTGCTCGCCGACGTTGCGCCGGATCACCGGCAGCGAGGGCAGGCAGCCGCCGGGAAAGACGTGCGTGTTGGCGAAGCTGCGCGAGGCCTTCTCGACCTCGTAGGCGGAGTCGTCGATCGTGATCGCCTGCAGCAGCATCAGGCCGTCCGGGGCGAGCAGCTCCGAGCAGTGGCGGAAAAAGGTCGGGAAGTACTGCCAGCCGACCGCCTCGATCATCTCGACCGAGACGAGCTTGTCGTAGGCGCCCCGCAGGTCGCGGTAGTCCTCGAGCAGCACCGTGACGCTGTCGGTCAAGCCCGCGTCACCAACTCGCTCGACGGCGAGATCGTGCTGCTCCCGGGAGATCGTCGTGGTTGTGACCCTCGCGCCGTACTCGCGTGCCGCGTGGATCGCCAGTGCGCCCCAGCCGGTACCGATCTCCAGCAGCCGGTCGCCGGGGGCGAGCTCGAGCGCGCGGCAGATGCGGTCGAGCTTGGCCATTTGGGCGTCGGCGAGGCTCGTGTCCCGCGATTCGAAGTACGCGCACGAGTAGACCATCGCCGGGTCGAGGAAGAGCTCGAACAAGTCGTTACCGAGGTCGTAGTGCGCGGCGATGTTGCGGCGGGAGCCCCAGCGATCGTTGCGGGGAACCGTCCGCGCCAGTCGCTGAGCGCCGTGGAGCAGCGGGTGCCAGCGCTGGCGCAGACGGTCGAGCGGACCCATGTTGCGCGCGGCGATCCGGAACAGCGCGACGAGGTCATCGGCGTCCCACTCGCCGGCCATGTAGGTGTCGGCGAGTCCGGTCGAGCCGCGGAAGACGTGGCGGTAGGCGGCCGGATCGCGGACCGTCACCGTTGCGCGGAGCGCGGCGGCGGGCGGGCCGAAGGCGAACCGTCGCCCGTCGGCGTCAACGATCTCGACGCGGGCGCCCTCGAGCTTCGACAGCAAGTGGAACAGGGCACGCCGTGTGATCACTGGCCGCGCTCCGGGTGGCGGTGGTAGGGCGCGCCACGCAGCTTCAGCCGTAGCGCGTTCCAGTAGATCAGCGTCAGCACGCGTAGCGACGTCGCCGGAAAATGGGCGAGCGCCCGGCTCAGCTCGGCGCGCGTGAGCTCGCGGCGACGCATCGAGAGCGTGGCGTCGAAGACTTGCTCGCCGTCGGCGCCGGTCTCGTCGATGTGGACGAGCAGCCGCTCGCCGGGTTCGCTCACCCGCCAGTCGTAGTGGCCGTCCATACCGATGAAGGGCGAGACGTGGAAGGCCTTGTCGACGGTGTCGCGCATCACGGCGCCGTCGTCCGGCGCGCGATCGAGCACGTAGGCGTGGCTCTCGCCCCAAGGGGTGTTGGTCACGTGCGCGACGACCGCCTCTACGTGCTCACCGGTCGGGTCGAAGCAGTAGTAGAAGCTGACTGGGTTGAAGGCGTGGCCGAGGGTGCGCAGCGTGGTGAGCAGTCGCACCGGCCCAGTCGGCCGGACGCTGGTCCGCTTCGCGACGAGATCGCGCACGCAGTCGGCAAGCGGCCGGTCGGCGGGGCCGAGGTGGTCGGCGCGGCGAAACCAGGCGATCGCGGGGCGGCGCGCCGAGTAGAGCGGGTGAGCGTCGAGGACGTCCGGCAGCTCGTCGAGGTCGAGGTAGAGCATCGCGTGGCGGTAGCGGAACGCGTGCTCGACGGGTGAGTGGCGACGGTGCCGGATCCAGCCGTCGTAGACGGCCGAGGTCATGCCGCCAGCCCCAGCTCCACCCGCGTCCCGATCCGCGCGACGGCGCGGTCGGCGCTGACCAGGCCGTCCTCGTGGAAGCCCCAGCCCCAGTAGGCGCCGCAGTAGTGGGTGCGGTCGACGCCTGAGATCTCGGCGTGACGGCGCTGCGCGGCGACTCCCTCGGGGGTGAAGACGGGGTGTGAGTAATTCACCACTTCGATCACCTTGGCTGGATCGATCCGGTCGCTGCGATTCAGGGTGACACAGAAGTCGGTGTCGCTCTGCAGCGATTGGAGGTTGTTCATCCAGTAGGTGAGACGGGTC
>CBFGZN010000086.1:0-9971 GCA_965653255.1 uncultured Solirubrobacterales bacterium
CCTCCGCGAAATCGACAACCCCATCGTCCCCACCGAGCCATCCAAATACTCGCTACCGGCAAACAAGCCGGCGTCAGACGCCCACGACGGCGAGTAGCGCCCCGCTGCAACCAGAAGGGGGGCGGAACGTCAATCGGTCGCCCCTTCTAGAGGGATGGGCTTCGACGATGAGGAGCGGGAGTGGAGCGCACGAGTATGCCCTACGTAGCGCCCTACAATGGTGGGATGCGCAAAACCAGCGTCTACCTGAGCGATGAGCTCTCCGACCGTCTCGCGCGGATCGCGCGTGAGACAGGCCGCTCCCAGGCGGAGATCCTGCGGGCCGCCGTCGCCGAGTACCGGCCCTCTTCTTCGACCGACAGAGCCTTCGCCATCGACGGTTGTGTGACCGGTTCGGGCGGCTCGGTCGCCGACATCGATGAGGACGAGCTGTTGCGCGGGTTCGGCACGTGACGCTGATAGTCGACGCGGCGCCGCTAGTGGCTTTTGCGGACACCGCGGATCGGATGCACGAGCCCGTGAAGTCGCTTTTGGTATCGGAGCCCGGATCCCTTGTGATTCCGGCGCCGGTCACGGCCGAGGTCGACTATCTGCTGGGTGTTAGGCACGGCCATGTCGCCCGCCGCCGGTTTCTCGCCGATCTGGCGGCAGGGCGCTTCGTCGTCGGCTGCCTCGAGGGCGACGACCACGCGACGGTCGCCGAGATCGATCTCGCGTATGCCGACCTCTGCCTTGGTCTCGCCGACTGCTCGCTGGTCGTGCTGGCTCACCGACACGCGACCGATCGCATCCTGAGCTTCGACGAGCGGCACTTGCGCGCGGTCGCCCCGATCGGCGGCGGGGCGTTCACGATCCTCCCGGCCGACGGCTAGAGTGGCCGCATGGCCAACCTCACCCGCAGCCAGAAGGAGAAGCGCGCCTACACGTTGACGCTCGTAGGCGCCGGCGCCGGGATCGCCACAGTCGCCTTCCTCGTCCTCGCGATCGTCGGCGTCATGGGTCTCGGCCCCGCGATCCTCGCCGCCATCGTCACGGCAGTCGCCGTCTTCGCCTTCCGCCGTACCGTCGGCTCCTAGTCCGCAGCAGTCGGCTAGGCCGGTCGGGGGGCCCGCCTGGTGGCGGACCCCCTTGGACCGGACGGCTAGCGGCTGCTCAGTCGTCGATCGAGATCGCGGCGACTGTGCCGGTGATCTCGTTGGTCATCAGGAGCAGCGGCTTGTGGGTCGGGCTGTCCTGGGCCGAGAGGAACTGCAGGCCCTCGGGGCCGAGGTCGCCGGGCCGGGTGTTGAGGTAGCCGGCGAAGACGGCCTCGCCCTTGCGGCTGCTGAGGTCGTAGGCGTAGATGCCGCCCTGACGCTCGGCGCCGAGGAAGGCGTAGATCTTGCCGCCGACCTTGCCGACCGTGACGCCCTCGGGCTCCGGTCCCTTGTTGTCGCTGCGGTTGTCGACCGCGACCGGGTCGACGTTGTCGGCGTTGAATGCGAACGGCTCCAGTGCCGCCGCCTTGCGCTCGAGCTCCGAGCCGGTGTCGAAGATCAGCTCGCCGTCGTCGTCGAGGATCGACATCGAACGACCGCCGAACGCGTAGAGCTGCTCGTAGTCGCCGTCGCCGGTCTTGTCGCCGAGCGTCTTGGTGACGGTCAGGCGACCGAGCTTGGCGTCCGCCTTCTCGCCGTTCGGGAAGGAGGCCGGATCGAGCGTCAGGTCCTTGACGCGCGACTCCTCCTCGCAACCCTCGCGCTCGCGGACGTCGCCCTCGTTGGCGGTCACGAACAGCGACTTGCCCTTGACCTCGTAGGAGGCGATTGCGTCCGGCTGGTACATGCCGAACAGGTTCTTCCACGGCGCGATCTGGATGCCGCCGTCCTTGTCGCTCGGGTCGAGCGCGTTGGCCGTCTTGCCGTGGTCCTTGAAGCCGAGGCTGCGGACGACCTCGAAGCGAGCGCGACGGATGTCGAGCACGCCGACCGCGTTGGCCTCCTGGATCGTCACCAGCGCTTCGCCGTCGTCGCCGACCGCGATGTACTCCGGCTCGAAGTCCTCCGAGCGGGTCGCGCCGGCGCAGACCACGCGAACCGGACCGGAAGTCCGGACGCCGTCGAAGTCAGCGGTGCGCAGCGAGATCCGCGTCGCCGTGCGGTTGACGCGGATCACCGAGACGCTGCCCTCAGGGTCGACCGTGCCGTCGGCGGACGCCTCGCCCTCGTTGGCGACCAGCAGCGTGCCGCGCCCGGTGAAGGTGAGCATGTCCGGCAGCGCGCCCGCGCCGACGGAGCCGAGCAGCTTGCCGTCGGGGTCGAGGAACTGGACGCTGCCCGGATCGGTCTTCGGCGACGCCTCGACGGCGACCGCGACGAGGCCGTCCTTGCGCACCGCGACGCTGTTCGGGCCGCCGACCAGGTCGACGCTCTTGACGAGCGTTGGCGCTGCGGGGTTCGAGAAGTCGTAGATGTCGAGCCGATCCTCGGCCGCGTTGGTGACGAACACGCGCTCGCTGCGCTCGTCGTAGGCGGCGATCTCGGCGCCCCCCTCGCCGAGCGCGGCGGTGCGGCCCTCCAGCGACAGCGTCAGCGGATCGGCCACGGCCGCCGCCGGCGCCGCGAGGGCGATCGACAGGACTAGGGGAGTAAGGAGTCTTTTCATGACACGAAGCTAGGACCGGACATCGCTCCAAATGTCACCGAGTCGTCACCGGGCCGTGACAAAGCGGACACATCGCGGGCCCGGGTCGCCGCGACGCTGGCGGCGTACCCACCCACCAAGGAGGACGCTCACCATGAGGTTCCACTCCAAGCGACGCGCGCTGGTCTCCAGCGGCATCGCCGCGGCCGTGCTGGCCAGCGGGGCGGTCGCCGTCGCGACCAACTCGTCCGGTCCGGCCGATCGCTCCCACGAGCTCGCCCGTCAGATCGACTCGGACAAGCCGCGCAACGTGATCCTGCTGATCGGCGACGGCACCGACGAGTCGATCATCACCGCCGCGCGCAACTACGAGAAGGGCGCTAACGGCGCCTTCGCGCTCGACAGCAAGCTGCCGTTCGTCGGCGACATGACCGTCCACGGCCTCAAGACCGGCCCCGGTCCCGACTACCCGATCGCCTACGTGTCGGACTCCGCGCCGACCGCCAGCGCCTGGTCGACCGGCCACAAGACCGTCGACGGCCGGCTCTCCCAGGGCCCGAGCACCGCAGACACCGTTCCCGGCCAGGACTACCGCACCGTGCTGCAGGACTGGCGCGACAGCGGTCGCAAGACCGGCAACGTCTCGACGGCGGAGATCACCGACGCCACGCCGGCCGCTGCGGCAGCAAGCATCAACGCCCGCGCTTGTCAGGGCCCCGCCGACATGGCCGCCTGCACCGCCGCACGCAAGGCCAACGGCGGCAAGGGCTCCGTCTCCGAGCAGCTCGTCGACAACAAGATCGACGTGATCTTCGGCGGCGGACTCAACCGTTACAACCAGGTGACCGACGCCGGCCCGAGCGTGCTCGACTACGCGCGCAACACCAAGGGCTACCGCTACGTCTCGGATGCTGCGGGGCTCGCGGGCGTCAACTCGCTCAAGAACGGCCGCGTGCTCGGCCTGTTCGCGGGCGGCAACATGACGCCGCGCTACTCGCCGCTGGTAGCGACACCGCCGCCGGGAGCGGGAAGCGCCAGCACGCGCTGCTCGCTCGCTGACCGTGGCACGCAGCCGTCGCTAGCTCAGATGACCGACAAGGCGATCGACCTGCTCGACAACAAGAAGGGCTTCTTCCTGCAGGTCGAGAGCGCGATGGTCGACAAGCAGGAGCACGCCGCCGACATCTGCGGTTCGATCGGCGACGTCGTGGAGCTCGACGACGCGCTGAAGGTGGCGCTCGAGTTCCGCAAGCGCAATCCGGACACGCTGATCATCGTGACCGCGGACCACTCGCACTCGACGCAGATCGTCCCGAACGGCACCAGCGGCCGTCAGACGGCGACCGTGTTGACCGCGGATGGCGATCCGATGAGCGTCGCCTACAGCACGCAGGCCGTGGGCTCGTCACACACCGGTTCGACGGTGCGCGTCGCGGCGGTCGGTCCGCAGGCGGCCAACGTGACCGGCCTGATCGATCAGACCGACCTCTACTGGACGCTCAAGGGCCACAAGTCGAGGGGCCATCGTCACTAGTCGTTGACAACTGCTTTTCCAGAAAGTCACAGGTCACCCACGGGGGCGAGCGAGACTCGTCCCCGTGGCCCTGACCCGCAGGCAGCTGATCGGCGCCGGAGTAGGTGGCGTCGCGACGGTTGCCGTCGGCGGCGCTCTGTGGCGCGACGCGCTCGACGCCGCGCCATCCGCGCCGCGCCGCGCGAGCTCCGGCTATGGGCCGCGGCTGGCGCCGGACGCCAATGGCATCCGCCTGCCGGAGGGCTTCGAGTCGCGCCTGATCGCCCGCGGCGAGCAGCAGCTCGCCGGCACCGGCTACCGCTGGCACGAGGCGTCCGACGGCATGGCGACCTTCCCGACCGACGACGGCGGCTGGATCCTCGTGTCGAACTCCGAGACGCTCGACGGCGGCGCGTCGGCGATCCGCTTCGCGCCCGACGGCCAGATCGAGGACGCCTACCGCATCCTCGAGGACACGCTCCAGAACTGCTCCGGCGGCGGCACGCCGTGGGGCACGTGGCTGTCCTGCGAGGAGGTCGAGGGCGGGTTCGTCTGGGAGTGCGATCCGGCCGGTCGCCATGAGGCGGTGAAGCTGCCGGCGCTCGGGGCGTTCAAGCACGAGGCGGCGGCCGTCGACCCGCGCGGCAAGCGCGTCTACATGACCGAGGACCTGATCGACGGCGGCTTCTACCGCTTCACTCCCGAGCGCTGGCCCGATCTGGGCGCCGGCCTGCTCGAGATCGCGACCGTCGACCGCCAGGGGAGGACGACCTGGACCGAGGTGCCCGATCCCGCCGCGAACGGGAAGCCGACGCGCCGCCAGGTTGCGGCGAGTACCGAGTTCAAGCGCGGCGAGGGGCTGTGGCGCGACGGCGGGACGGTTTATGTGTCGACGACCGGCGACAGTCGCGTCCACGCCTACGACATCGGCAGGCAGCGGTTCGAGGTCATCTACGACGGGCTCGCGTCGAAGGAGGCGCCGCTGCTGCGCGTCGACCAGCTCACGGCGACTCGCGCCGGCGAGGTCTTCGTCTGCGAGGACCTCGCGACCGACGAGATCGACATCGGCGTGATCGAGCACGATCGCAGCGTGTCGCGCTTCCTCTCGGTGACGGGTGAGGAGCATGCGATGTCGGAGCTGACCGGTGTCACCTTCGACCCCTCGGGCAGCCGGATGTACTTTTCGTCGCAGCGTGCCGGCGGTTCCGCGGACACGCCGGGCCCTGGCGCGATCTATGAGATTTCCGGGCCTTTTCGCGGCCGTCGCGTTAACGGTTAGTTCACTCCCGCTGACATAACCGTTAACGGGAGGTCGAGCGTTCTTCACCAATATCGCTGGTGAGGAGCCACCGACGTGACCTTGCGCAATCTAGCCCCTGGGATCGCCGCCTTCGCGACGGCGATCCTCGTGGCGCTGATCGGCCTCGCCGCCAGCGCCGACCCGCCGTCGGGGGACGGCGCGGTGGGTGAGCGTGAGGGAGTCGTGAAGCTCCGCCTGCTTGGCGTCAACGACCTGCACGGCCACCTCGAGCCGCCGCGCGCGGGCCTCGGTGGCGCCGCCTGGCTCGACGCCCACCTCGACGCCGCGACGCTGCCCGGCCGCACGATCCGCGTCCACGCCGGCGACATGGTCGGGGCCTCGCCGCTGATCTCGAGCTGGTTCCACGACGAGCCGGCGATCGAGACGACCAACCAGCTCGGATTCGACGTCGGCACGCTCGGCAACCACGAGTTCGACGAGGGCGGCGACGAGCTGCTGCGGCTGCTGCGCGGCGGCCAGCGGACCGGATCTGGCGCGCTGAAGCGCGACGCCGCCGGCCGGCTCGTCAACACGTCTTCGCCCGGCTACGCGGGCGCCGCCTACCCGTACATCGCCGCCAACACGATCGACCGCGACGGCGATCCGCTGCTGCCGCCCTACGAGATCGTCGAGCGCGCCGGCGTGCGTGTCGGTTTCATCGGCGTCACGACTACGTCGACCCCCTACTTCCTGCTGCCGCGCCACGCCGAGCGGTTCCGCTTCACCGACATCTCCGACGCCGTCGATCGCTGGGTGCCCGAGCTCCAGCGTCAGGGCGTCGAGGCGATCGTCGTGCTCGCCCATTCCGGCGCCAGCAACGAGCAGCCCGGCGACCGCGACAGCGCGGCCGGCGAGATCATCGACGAGGCCGCCCAGATGAGCCCGGCGGTCGACGTGGTGATCGCGGGACACAGCCACTCGCTGCTCAACCTGCGCGTGCCGAACGCGAACGGCGACGGCGACAAGCTGGTCGTCGAGGCGCTCTCCTACGGTGTCGCCTACGACCGCGTCGACATCGCCGTCGACCGCGCCAGCGGCGACATCGTCGACAAGGCCGGCGCGGTGCCGTCAACCCGTCATGGAGACCTTGCTCCGGACCGCGCGACTAGCGCGCTGGTGCGCGGCTACGCCGACCGGATCGCGCCGCTCGCCCGGCGCGTCGTCGGCCGTGCCGACCAGCCGCTGACGCGGTCCAACGGCCGGCTCGGCGAGCTTGCCGCTGCCGCCCAGCGCGAACTGACCGGCGCCGACGTCGCCCTCGTCAACCCCGGCAGCCTGCGCGCCGATCTCGACGCCGGGCCGCTGCTCTACGAGGAGCTGTTCGCGGTTCACCCCTACGACTTTCCGCTCGTCCGGTCGAAGCTGAGCGGACGCGCGTTGGGCGAGTTGGTCGCCGAGCTGCGGATCGGCGCGTCCGACCTGGGCGCCTACTTCGCCGGTCCGGCGCGGATCGATCCCGATGAGACCTACGTCGTCTCGACCAACGAGTGGATGGCCACCGGCGACGGCTTCCCAGTGCTGGGTGCCGCCGACCGTGTCGGCGAGCCGGTCGGCAGCGAGACCGAGGCGCTCGTCAGCTACGTCGCGCAGCAGCGCTGACGCGGCGCGAAAGATCTTCACATCTCGTGCGCATGTCCTTCACAGGATGGTCGCCATCTGGCCGTACCGTCGCTTCGATGCCCGCGATAGTTGCCGCCTGCGTTGCGCTCGCCTTTGCCTCGCTCGCCCTCCCGTCGGAGCCGAGCTTCGATCCGTGGGCCTGGATCGTCTGGGGTCGCGAGCTGCTGCTGTTCGACCTCGACACGACCGGGGGCCCGTCGTGGAAGCCGCTGCCGGTGCTGTTCACCGCCGCCTTCGCACCGTTCTCGCTGATCGACGAGGGGATCCCGGCGGCGCTCTGGCTGGTCGTCGCGCGGACCGGCGCGCTGCTGTCGATCGTGCTCGCCTTCCGTGTGGCACGACGGCTCGCCGGTCCCGGGCGCTGGACGGGGATCGGCGCCGGCGTAGTCGCCGCGATCGCGCTCGCCTTCGCACCGCAGTGGCTGCGCTACGCCGCCCACGGCAACGAGGTCCCGATGGCGGTCGCGCTGATGCTCTGGGGCGTCGAGCGCCATCTCGACGGCCGCCGCGCGCAAGCGCTCGTCTCGGTCTTCCTCGCCTGCCTGCTGCGGCCCGAGGTTTTCCCGTTCCTCGCGATCTACGCGGTCTGGCTGTGGCGCGCCGATCCGGCGCTGCGGCGGCTGACCGTCGCGCTCGGGGTCGGGCTGCCGCTGCTCTGGCTGGTTCCCGACTGGATTGGGTCGGGCGACCCGTTCGGCGCCGGCCGCAAGGCGAGCAGCGAGCCGCACTGGAGCCTCTCGGTGCGCGATCAGCCGTGGTTGGCGGCGCTCGAGCGGACCCACCGGATCGCCGGCCTCCCGCTCGAGCTGGGCGCCGTCGGCGCGGCGCTGTTCGCGCTCCGTCGTCGCGACCGCACAGTGCTCGCCCTGTTCGCCGTCGCCGTCGCCTGGGTCGCCCTGGTCGTGGCGATGACCGAAGCCGGCTTCTCCGGCAGCGCCCGCTACTTCGTGCCGGCGGTCGTGATCGCCTCGATCCTCACCGGGCTGGCGGTCGCGTGGACGGTAGAGGCGGCTGTGCGTTGGGCGAACACCTTCACCGCTCGCCTCAGGTCCGGTGGTCGCGCGCCGCGGTTCTCCGGGTCGGCGACGCCGCCGGGACGGTCGCCGTCTTTCGCCGGCCGCCCGGCGGCGATCGGCGCGGGCCTGGTCGCGGCCGCCGTGCTCACCGTCGCCAGATCGAGCAGAGCGGCGAGCTCGCGGAGTTGCAGGCGTCGCTGCCCGAGGCCGTCGAGCGCGCTGGCGGCGCCAGCCAGGTCGTCACCTTCGGCCCGCCGAGCGTCAACCGCGCCTTCCAGACCCGCCTCGCCTGGGAGACCCACCTGCCGCTGCTCGACGTCGAGAGCGCCGGCGCCGGCGACGGTTTGATCTTCAGCGTCCCCGGCAGTCCGATGCGCGGCGTCCTCCCTCCGGCGGCGCTCACCGCAGCCACGCTTCAACAACCACTTGCCCGCGCGGGCCTCTGGCAGGTCCGCCGTCGTCTTGACACCACCGTCGCGCGCGCCGTCGGCGGCACCGGACCCTAGTTGCCGCTGATGCTCGCCATGCGTGAGTATCTCCCGCATGGTCAGTGAGGCGACAGGGGGCGAGACGGTAGGCACTCCGCGGCTCGCCTTGCTGCTGGCGGCGGCGATGTTCGTGTTCGTGATCGACACGTCGCTGATGAACGTGTCGATCTCGGCGGTCGTCCGCGACCTCGACACGACTGTGAGCGGCGTCCAGGCGGCGGTGGCGATCGAGGCGCTGGTGTCGGCCGCGTTCATCCTGATCGGCAGCAAGATGGGCGACCTCTTCGGCCGCAAGCGCGCCTACGTCGTAGGCCTGGTCCTCTATGCGCTCGGCGCGTTGGCGATGGTGGTCGGCCAGGGCCTCGCCGCGATCATCGTCTTCTGGGCGGTCGTCGGCGGTCTCGGAGCGTCGCTCTACATGCCCGCGATGCAGTCGCTGATCCACGGCAACTTCGAAGGCAAGATGCAGGCGCGGGTCTACGCGCTCGTCGGGGCGTCGGCCGCGATCGCCGCCGCGATCGGGCCGCTGCTCGGCGGCTTCCTGACGACCTTCCTGTCGTGGCGGGTCGGGTTCCTGCTCGAGGCGGTCGTCATCGCGATCGTCCTGGCCGGGAGCGGCTCGATTCGCGACGTCGCCTACACCGGCGATCGCTCTGTCGACTGGGTCGGCGCCGTGCTGTCGGTGCTCGGCATGGGCGGGCTGGTGCTCGGCGTCCTGGTCTGGCAGGAGGGCGGCGAGTCGGTGGCGGCGCTGATCGCGGTCGGGGTGGCCTCCCTGGCGGCCTTCGTCTACTGGATCGTTCGCCGCAAGCGCGCCGGCAAGCCGGTTCTGCTCGACCCGTCGCTGTTCGGCTCGAAGCTGTTCAGCTTCGGGATCGCTGAGGGCGTCCTCCAGCAGATCGCCCTCGGCGGGCTGCTGATCTCGCTGCCGATCTACCTGCAACTGGTTCTGGGCTACAACGCGCTGGAGGCTGGTCTGTCGCTCGCGCCGCTCTCGCTGACCATGTTCGGTGTGGCGCTGCTCGCCGGCAAGCGTGCCGGGAAACGGCGGCCGAGCAGCATCATCCGCGCCGGGTTCGGGGCCTTGGTCGTCGCGCTGCTGATCCTGATCCCGCTCGTCCCGAGCGCCTCCAGCGGCTGGTACCTAGCGATTCCGCTGGTGCTCGCCGGCGCCGGGCTCGGAATGCTCGTCTCTCAGCTCAACAACTACACGCTGGCGCCGATCTCCGAGGAGCGGGTCGGCGAGGCGGCGGGCGTCAACTCGTCGACCGGATCGTTCGGCCTGTCATTCGGTCTCGCCTTCGCGGGCGCGGTGATGCTCGCCACGCTGTCGATCGCCTTCACCGACATGGCGAAGTCGAGCAGCGTCCTGCCGCCGGCCGAGCAGCAGCAGGTCGCCGACGTGCTCGAGG
>CBFGZN010000087.1:0-9969 GCA_965653255.1 uncultured Solirubrobacterales bacterium
CGTCCTCGTCGACGCGAGCTTCACGCTCGAGGACGCCCGCGGCGAGGACTCCCGCGCCGACATGCGCGATCAGAACCAGTTCGTCCTCGAGTGGGACGGCCGGCGCTGGCTGTTCGGCATCGCGCGGATCGCGATGCTCGCCAGCAACCGCCTCGGCGGCGTCGAGGACGCGACCCGGCGCAAGGTCGGGATGACCACGCGCGGCTACAGCGACGAGGCATGGGATCTCGCCGAGGCACGCGTCGACTCCTCAATGTCGGATGTCGTCGCCGGCTTGGACGACCTCTCCGACGAGGAACGCGCCGCGGTAGTCGCCAGGGTCATCCAAGACCGTGACTACGCCGAGATCGCGCAGATGCAGGACGTCAGCGAGGAGGCGATCCGCCAGCGCGTCAGCCGCGGGCTGAGGAAGCTGGGCAAGCTGGTGGGGCAGGGGGAGCGGTGATTGGTGCTTTTCCGACAGCCCTTGGCGGGTTCGCTAGTTGTTCCGCTGTTGCCCGAGCCAGATCTTGGGTTTGAAGTCCGTCTCTGACTCGATGACGCCCGGCTTGTCGCCCCAGGTCTTGCTGTGGTGACGAGCGGCTAGCCAGAGAAGCGCGACGACGATGATTGGTACGGCAAGCGTGAGCACCAGAATTACCGTGGCCATTGACCCTCCTGAAGGTTGCCGTTAGCAGCACCCGTGGCAGGGCCCAAGTTTACCTCTCATCTGGTTCCAAGGGCTTGCCAATTGACATGATCTCGTGTCGGATGTATCATGCATAGAGGCAGATGGAGGGTGCGATTGACGGTGGAGGGGTGACGGTCGTGGCGGGTTGTCCGCCGCGCGCAGTCGTTCTAGCCACCGTCGTCGCTGACGGCGCTCCATCTGACTCAGTTTCGGCTCGCTTGTCGAGTCAGTTTCGGCTCGCTTGTCGAGTCGAAAACCACCGGCGTACGGGCTTATGGGCCTTCAAACGGACCGAACCCTCCCCGTGAGTAGGCCCGCCCAGAGCCCGTAGGAGCTCTCGCTCACCGGCGGCGACACCGCGCCCATCCCTCCGGGCCTGTCGCCGCCGGCGTCGGTGTTCTTGCGAAGAGGGGGGGGTGATTTAGGCCGAACGCTCCCTATAGCCGTACGTGAGTGCGACGGCTTGGAAACGATTTCGTCTATATCTGGCCAGCTGGCCTAAAGCTTTGCTTTTTGGCAACCGATCCTTCGCGTCATGAGAGGGTTGGGGGGAGACTCACCAGAGCGCGAGTACGAGCGTCATCGGGCAGCTGTGCTCGGTCTGCTTGCCAAGCGCTTTCCGCGTCTCGACGCGGACGAGCGGCTCGCGATCTACCACGATGCCTGGGCCCGCGTGCTCGCGAAGCGGGAGCGCGGCGAGAAGATCGAGTCGCTGCGCGCCTACCTGCTCGCGACCGCTGGTGCCGAGGCGCTGCACGTCCTCAGCCGCAACAAGATCCCGACCCCGGTTGGGCCCGACGACCCTCGTTTCGCCGCCTTGTCCGACGACAAGCCGCCGCTCGACGAGCAGGTCGTCACTCGTGACCAGGCGCGGATCGCGCGCAGCCTGCTCGACACCTTGGACGATCGCCAGCGCGACGTCTTGAAGTTGCGCTGGGATCTCCAGCTCAGCGGCTCCGAGGTGCGTGCCGCCCTCGGCCTGAGCACGCGTCAATACCGGCGGCTGGCGGAGGAAGGCGCCGCCGCCCTTGCCGAGCGCGTCGAGGAGCTCGACAGCGGCCAATGGTCGCGCCGCACCCGCAGCCTGCTCGTCGCATGCCTCGTCGAGGTCACGCGAGACGGTGAGCGGCGCGTCGGAATCGCAAGCCGTCGCCAGCGCGAGGAGGCCCAGCGTCTGCTCGAGTCAGATCCCCACGTTGCGGCCCTCTACGCCGAGGTTTGTCGGACTGTCCGTGGCGCCGCGGCCCTGCTTCCGCTGCCAGTACTTGCCATCGATCCTGGCGACGCTCCGCTTACCCACCTGGCAGAGCTCGCCTCAGATGCCCGCAACCAGCTCTCGCAGGCATTTGAGACCGCCAAGCAACAAGCCACATCGCTCTACGTCCGCGCCGCCGATCCCTCGCTCCTCGCTAGTGGACCTCGCCCCGGCACGGCTGTCGTAGCCGTCGTCGGAGCCCTCGCCGTAGGTGGCGGCGCCTACGGAACCTATGAGGCGGTCTCCACTCCAGAGTCCTCACGGGCAGCCGCTACTCCCCAGGCGGCTAACCCGCTACCCGCGGTCGCCCCAGCAGCCAACCCCGAACCGTCCCGCCCCTCCAAGCCCCGCATCCGTCCCAAGCCAAAGCCGAAGAAGACCACCACGCCCCAACCGCCACCTCCAGCACCAACACCCCAACCAATCCAGCCAACCCCAGCACCCCCACAACCAACAACCCCCACCCAACCCACCGAGTTCGGGTTCGAGGACTAGCGACCATGACGAGGCAGGAGGCCAACGCTGTGCGACTACCGGCTCGCTTTAACTCCCGGTGCTGGATCACGATGCTTGCTCTGATCCTGGTTGTTCCGCTCCTGGGCGTGGCCAGCGAGCGCCCAGCTGCCGCTGGTACCTATTCGGTCCACCAATGCAACTACGAACGTTCGATCACAACCAGCTCATTCTCGTGGCAGAGCGCGGGCGTTCCGGCGCCCATTCAGCATGCGAATAGTGGCTGTAGCGAGTTCGGACTAGCCGTAAGGACTAGTGGCATCGGTGGTACCCAAACCTATCCGGACTCTGCCTCAGCCGGCTATGTCACGTCCGCGCCTTCAGGCACGGCGTTCATTCGGTTCTCGGGCTTCTTCGGAACGCTGGCTAGCTGCTGCGTGCCCGGTATGGAGCCCTACGCTGAGGCCCAGCAATTTGCCAGCGGGGTAGGAGACCGCGACGAAATATTTCGCGGTTCCCTTGGAGGCTCCACATGGCAAGCGCCTTCTGGTTCTCAGGGACCGGTCAGTGTTGGATGGGATGCGGCTGATGCTGGATTCAGCGCTGAGCGGATTGGATACTTTCTCGGCTGCAGCAGTCCGTCTGGTTGTGCGCAATCAGCTACGGGCGATCTCCGAGTGCGCGGTCGTTCGTTCGAGTTCACCTTGGAGGATCTGCAAGCTCCGGTAGTCGCCGCCCCTGGAGGAGACTTGCTGTCTGATGGGTGGGTTCGAGGAGTGCGGAATCTTTCCGTCGGAGCAACGGATCTGGGTGGAGGGCTAGCTGAGGTAACTGCCAGCCTTGCGGGTACGTCGATAGTTGAATCTCCGTCGACGTGTTCGGAGATTGGCGGCCGCTACGTGGAGCTACGTCCATGTCCTCTCGCTAGGAACGGGACTTGGGCCATCAACACGGGAGCCTTCGAGGACGGCCCAGCGACTTTGCGCGTTCGTGCGGATGACGCTGGAGGTGCTAACGACGAGCAAGTTAAAACTGTCAAGTTGGACAACACTCCACCGCTGGCTCCGTCTGGTGTCGTGGTGGATGGAGATGGGGGATGGAGAAGCGTCAATGACTTCGTAGTGAGCTGGGACGAAGCTCCCGAGATCCACGCGCCCAATGTGATCATCCACTACGAAGTCTGTCCGCTACCGGACGGCCCCTGTGTGGAGGAGAGCACGGCCTGGAACGGCGATGAGGTGTTGCAGGCCGATGTCCCACAGCCGGGCGCGTACGAAATCCGGCTGTGGTTTGAGGATTCCGCTGGCAACGTGGATTCGGACAACGCTTCAGATGTTGTGGCGCTCAAGTTCGACGACGGCGTTCCGGGGGCAGCGCAGATCGAGGCTCCGAGTCGATGGCTTGGCGAGATCCAGGCGCAGAACTTGGCGGTGTCTCTCGACCTAGCAGACGATGTCGACCCGATCTCCGGCATTGCGGGGTACTCGGTTACCGCCGACGGCTCCTATCCCGACAGCTCAACGGAGGTGAGTGGTCAAGCCCCTGACTACGTCTTGGGTGAGCTTCCCGAAGGTATTACGACGGTTCGTGCGATCGCGGTTTCCGGTGCTGGTGTGCCGTCGTCGAGCGCTGGTACAGCGTTAATCAAGGTCGACCGGAGCGCGCCGTCGGTAGTGGAAGAAGGCATCCCTGATGCTGATGTTTGGCAGACGCGACCTCTTCACGCCGAGATCACCAGTTTCGACCAGCTTGGTCTCTCCGGGGTAAGCCCGGCGTCTGTAGATCGCCCAATTTCAGAGGGTGGTCACGTGACCTTTCGTCTCAACGGCGGTGTCGTTGAAGAGGTTCGTGGGGATCGAGCGACAATCGACGTCACCACCGACGGCCACCACACGCTCACCTACCGCGCCTTCGATGCGGCTGGCAATGGGTCGGTTGAGAAGGAGGTGGGGTTCAAGATCGATGGGACGGCTCCGGTGGGGGCGTTTCGGACGCTGGATGCGGCGGATCCGCGGGCTTTGAGGGTGGATGTGGAGGATGCGACGTCTGGGATTGCGGATGGGGCGATCGAGTATCGGCGTGAGGGGGAGGGTGGTTTTAGGCGGTTGGTGACGACGCGGGCCGGTGGAGTGCTGTCGGCGCGTCTGGACGACCTGACGTTGTCGTCGGGGCGCTACGAGGTGCGTGCTGTCGTCAGCGACGTGGCGGGCAATGAGGCGGTGATCGACAGATGGACCGATGGCTCGAAGGCGACGCTGGCGATGCCGTTGCGGCTTTCGGCCAACCTCAGCGCCACCGCGACAGCCAAGCCAAAGAGCTGTCCAAAGGCGGCGAAGAAGCAGCAGCGCCGCAAGCGGGCAGCTCGCCCGAAGTGCCGACAGAAGAAGGCGAAGGCGGTGACGTCGCTCGAGCTGAAGCACGGCAAGCGGGCGGAGTCGACCGGGCGTCTCGTCACGACCCAGGGCATGCCGATCGCGGATGCACCGATCGTCATCGAGGGGCAGCCGCAATCGGGCGGGCCGTTCGTAAAGCTCGGCGTCGCCAGAACCGACGCCCAGGGCAACTTTCGCTTCACCATCCCCGCAGGTCCCTCGCGCACCGTCCGCTACCGCTACGACGGCACCAACACGGTCCGTCCCGCCGACGCCCAGCTCACGACCAAGGTCAACGCCGCCGCCCGGCTGAAGGTCGACCGCCGTCGCCTGCGCAACGGCCAGGCCGTCCGCTTCACCGGCAGGCTGCTCGGCAAGCCGATCCCCAAGGCCGGGAAGCTGGTCGCGCTACAGGCCAGGGTCGGCCGCGAGTGGCGCACGTTCGCCACCCCGCGCGCCAACGCCAAGGGCGTGTTCAAGCACCGCTATCGCTTCACCGCGACGACCGGCCTGCGCCGCTACGAGTTCCGGGCGCTCGTCGCCCGCGAGGCCGCCTACCCCTACGAGAAGGGCGTCTCGCGGACCGTGAAGGTGACCGTTCGCGGCCGCTAGGACCGCTTCGTCGCGCGCACGGCGGTGCCGTAGGCGCAGATCTCGGTCCAGGTGGTGCCGAGCTCGGACGTGTCGAAGCGGAAGGCGATGATCGCGTTGGCGCCCTTGCTCTCGGCCTCCTCGACGAGGCGGTCGGTGGCGTGCTGGCGGCCCTCGGCGAGCATCTTCGTCATGCCCTTGAGCTCGCCGCCGACGAGCGACTTCAGCGAAGCGCCCATCTGCGAGCCGATGTTGCGCGAGCGCACGGTCAGCCCGAAGACCTCGCCGAACACCTCCTCGATCTCGTAGCCGGGAAGGTCGTTCATGGTGGAGATGATCATGCGGCGACTCTAGCTCCAGCGAAGCGCGGCTGTCAGCGTCCGCGCCGGCGCCGCAACGCACGTCGCGCCGCGACCGTAGCGAGCCCGGTGAAGCCCCAGCTCGTCGTCACGAACGAGGCGATCGCGGCCACCTTGTAGGCCGGATGCTCCTTCAGCTCCGGCCGCGCCACCAGCGGCGCGAAGGCGTTCGCGTTCGTCCAGGCGCCGACCGCCAGCGGCCACGCGACCTTGCGCGGCAGATCCGGCACTGCGCTCGCGGCTAGCGCCTGCAGGCTGCCGAGCGCGATCAAGTCGAGATGCCACTGGCGCAGCCGCGGGATCGAGCGGATCCCCAGCTCCCGCGCCCGCTCCGGATCCGACACCGCCAACGAGAACGGCCAGCCGGTCAGCGCCCCCAACGCCACCTCGGCGAGGCCGGACATCACGAGGGTGTCGTTGGTTGGGGATCGCTGCATCGCTGTGGCGCTCGCTATCGCTGCGGGCTGGGCGACCCTATCGCTCGCCAGGATCGTCGCAATAGGTGCCTAGCCCTATCAACCGTCCTCCACGTGTACTTTCTCCGCATGGCCATCGAAATCGTAGGCAGTGGTCTAGGACAGCCGGTCACTTTGACCGGCGCAGACGCGCGACGATTCGTCGAGGAGACGAAGAACCCGACTGATGACGCGCGGCGTGTCGAGCACCTACGGCGCTCAGCAGAGACTTACGAGCGTGTCTTCTCCGAGAAGACCGCTAACGAGCTGTTCAGCGAGCAGTAGCACCAGGAGGGCGCCTGGCGCGAAGGGCCAGGTCTTGCTCTCGCTCGAGGCGTTCAAGAAGAAGCCCCGCCGCACGCCGCGGGAGAAGATCGCCATTGCCAAGCGCTTCGGGATTGGGAGCACCGTGGGAGAGGCGACTAGAACGCTCCTATAGCAAGAAAGAGATTCCATTGATAAGCTAGCTGCATGGCTGAAGAGCGCGACTTCCTCGACGAGATGATTGCCGAGCGCAGTGCTCGCAATCCGAATTTCCCGGAGATGCTGGACGTGGCTCGGCGGCGGCGAGAGCTGCTGCGTGCTCTAGCGGCTCAGCGTACGAACCGCATGATCTCTCAGACGCAGCTTGCCGCTGCCATGGGCACCTCCCAGTCGACTCTGGCGCGTCTCGAGACAACGGCCGCCGATACGAAGCTCTCGACGATCGAGCGCTACGCCCATGCTTTGGGAATGTCCGTCCAATATCACCTGCTGGACGCTGAGCAGGGGGCGGGTGAGCCGGGCGTCGTAGTGCATCACTGAACGCGGAAGGCCCCGCGCGCGGGGCCTTCGCCAGTCAGCGCCCCCAACGCAACCTCGGCGAGGCCGCCGCATAGGCGCCTCGAGCAGCGTGGTACATATGCCATCCGGGTAAATCGTGAGACTGAACCGATGCGCAGCCAGCGGTCATTGAGCAAGCGGGAGGTATCCCGGGCTGGTGACCATCTCGCAGCCCAATTTGCCCGGATGCGTCTGGGCGCGCGTAGTTCCCTCGTCGAGGATCGCGATTCCGACGACGTGTGGGCGCGTGGTGTCGTAGAGCGGTGGCGTGACGAGCACGTGGGTCCCATGTTGAACGTCTACGAGGCCGTGGAGAGGGCTGCTCCACCACTTGATCTCGGTGATAGCACGGTGATCGCCGTGTCCTATCGGCCCAAGCGGTTTGAGAGTACGGTCGAGAAGCTGACACGGGAGCCTGGCAAGCTGGCGGACATGGCCGATATCGGAGGGGTACGCGCAGTAGTGGACACACAGGACGATGTCGATCAGCTCCAGGAGCGATTGACTCGCTCCCTCGACGTACGGCGGGTTCGAGATTGGGCGCGGAATCCACGTTCGACCGGTTACCGAGCAGTTCATCTGCATGTGCGCGACGAGCGATGCACGATCGAAGTTCAGCTTAGGACCCTGGGACAGGACGGTTGGGCGAACGTGGTGGAGGAGGAGAGCCGCATGAGCGGCGTGAACTACAAGGCTGGCGAGGGGGACGAAAACGTGCTTGCGTTCTTTAGGGCGCTCGCCGACCTTTTCGGTGCCGTCGAGCTTGGCGAAAGTCATCCTGACTTGGCGGAACGACTCCAGACCACATACAGACAAGCCAGGTATCAGTTGAACATTCCGACTCTTCTAGACTTGAGCCATGAGTAAGCGAGAAGAGCACCTCTTCCTGATCGTCTTCGATCGGCGGACTGGCGAAGCGGCGGTCGAAGATCTTGGGACCGATGTCGCCTCCGCTATGAATGCTTATCGCGCATGCGAGCACCGGATGGCTGGGCGCGCGGGCATAGAGGTTGCGCTCTTAGGGTCATCGTCGGAGGCGACCCTCAGGCGTACCCATTCAAGCTACTTTGGGGCTGCAGGTGGACTTGGTCCAGCGATAACCGTCGCCAGGGCTTAACTACCTGCCGAGGAAGCCCTCGCGAAACGTAGAAGGCCCCGCATTTGCGGGGCCTTCCGTAATGCGGCTGAGAGGAGTCGAACCTCCACGGACATTGCTGTCCACAAGGCCCTCAACCTTGCGCGTCTACCAGTTCCGCCACAGCCGCTCGAGGGGCGGTGAGTATATCCGTGCGGGGTTCGGGCTTGATTCCGTCCGGCGAGGGGGTAGTCTTACGAACACATGTTCGGATCAGACGACAACCGGCCAGCGAGAACGGGAGCCTGAGACCGTGGACTTGAACCTGACCAAGCGCCAGCAGGAGATCTTCGACTTCATCAAGCGCTACTCGGCCAAGCATGGCTATCCGCCTACGGTGCGCGACATCGGCAAGGCGATCGGTCTGACGTCCTCGTCGACCGTGCACGCCCATCTGGCCAATCTCGAGAAGGTCGGGCTGCTGCGGCGCGACCCGAGCAAGCCGCGAGCGATCGAGCTGCTGGTCGACCGCGCCAAGCAGGCGGTCGGCGGGGCGGGGGGCCTGCCGATCGTCGGTCAGGTCGCCGCGGGCTCGCCGGTGCTGGCCGAGGAGAACGTCGAGGAGTACGTCGAGGTTCCGCAGATCGCCGGCGGCGACCAGGGCGACTACCTGCTGCGGATCACCGGCGACTCGATGATCGACGCCGGGATCCACGACGGCGACCACGTCGCGGTCCACAGCCAGGAGACGGCGCGCGACGGCGAGATCGTCGTGGCGCTGGTCGGCGAGGACTCCGAGGCGACGGTCAAGCGCTTCTTCAGGGAGGCCGACCACATCCGTCTGCAGCCGGAGAACGACGCCTACGAGCCGATCCGCAGCCAGGAGGTCGCGATCGTCGGCAAGGTGGTCGGTGTCCTGCGGAGGGTCTCATGAGTACTGAGGGGCCGGCATGACATCCGCGACCGCCACGGAGTGGGTGACCGACCGGTTCTCGCAAGCTTGGGGGGAGGGCTCCGCACTACGCGGAGGTTCGGGCGACGACCTGATGCGCCGTCGTCTGGCCGGGCATCCGGCCCGCCCCGTCGGTGGCGGCAGGCTCACGCTCGAGCAGCGGCTCGACAGCGTCTGGGAGGGTCTGCGCGCCGACGGGGTGGCCGAGTGCCCGGTCTGCCACGGCCGGATGGAGGGATCCGGCCCCATTCGCTGTCGCGACTGCGGCAGCGAGCTCGCTTAGCCCTGGTCGCCCGCGACCACCGGCATCGCGCGGCGCTGCTTCCCGCCTAACATTTGTTCGGCTGGTAAGCAGCCGCGGGCGCCGGAGAGAAAACCGGCGTTCGAGGAAAGTCCGGACACCACAGAGCAGGGCGGTCGGGGAACCGACCCGGGGAAACCCGCGGGAAAGTGCCACAGAAATACACCGCCTAAGCGACGGGCTCGCCCGTCGCCGGCAAGGGTGAAATGGTGCGGTAAGAGCGCACCGGCGCCGTGGCGACACGGCGGCCAGGTAAACCCCGCCCGGTGCAAGGCCAAGCAGGGACGTCGACGCTGCTCGCCGAGTCCCAGGTAGGCCGCAGGAGCCGCAAGGCCCGCCCAGCGCCGCCCCAAGCGGCAACGGGCAGACGGATGGTTGCTCACGACAGAATCCGGCTTATAGCCAGCTAACGAAAAGGCCCGCTCAGGCGGGCCTTTTCTATCTGCCGTGATGGGTATAGGTTGCGCAGAGAACGAGCAAGGAGGAGGGGTCTGATGACCACGGAGTCCGTATCGCCGGATGAGCAGCGTTCGACCGTCTTCGACGATGTCGCCTATTGGTTGACGATCGCGTCGGTGTACTTCCTCGTCGGGGTGTTGTTCTTCTACTCTGGCAAGGAGAAGCTGTTCGACGGCGACGGGAAGGCGCCGCCTGGGATCGAGAA
>CBFGZN010000088.1:0-9871 GCA_965653255.1 uncultured Solirubrobacterales bacterium
GCGAGCGGCTCGCGGTCAACATGGTCATCCAGGGCACCGCCGCCGACATCATCAAGGTCGCGATGGTCAACTCGGTTCGTGCGCTGCGCGACGCCGGCCTGAGCACGCGGTTGGTCCTCCAGATCCATGACGAGCTGCTGTTCGAGGGGCCGGAGTCGGAGGTCGCCGACGCGTCGCCGATCATCCAGCGCGAGATGGCCGGGGCGTTCGAGCTGGACCCGCCGCTGACGACCGATCTCGGCGTCGGGAAGAACTGGCTGGAGGCCAAGTAGTGGACCGCTGGGTCGCGGTTGCCGCGATGGTCGCGGCCGGAGGGCTCGTCGCGATGCAGGCGCCGATCAACTCGACGCTCGGCAAGTCGGTCGGTACTTTCGCGGCCGCGTCGGTCTCGTTCGCCGTCGGCCTCGCCGTTCTCGTCTGCATCACTCTGCTGTTCACCAGCGGCTTCGGCGAGGTCGCCAACGCGGCCGACCTGCGCTGGTACTACCTCACCGGCGGTCTGCTCGGAGCTGCCTACGTCACCACCGTCCTCGTCTCCGTCCGCGCCCTCGGCGCCGGCGGCGTCACCGCCGCCACGATCGCCGGCCAGCTCACCCTCGCCGTCGTCATCGACCGCTACGGCTGGTTCGGCGTCGACAAGCAAGGCCTCACCCCCCAACGCGTCCTCGGCATCGCCCTCCTCGCCCTCGGCACCTTCCTCGTCGTCCGCGGCAAGTAGCCGCTCGTGGGTGCGGTTTTGGCGCGGGTATGATCTCAAGGATATGACCGCGGCCGGTGAGCACGCTTCCAGGGCGCGAGACCTCCCACGTCCACCCGGAACGCTGTCGGTCGATATCGCGACCGATGTCGACATCGAGCCTGGGGCCCTCGTCAGGCTTGCGATCGACCTGGACGAGGTCTTGAAGCTCCACCCGCGACTGGCTGATGCGAGGTGGCTCGACGAGCCGGCAAAGATCGGCTCGCGCGCCGAGGTCGTCGTGACGGTGCCCACTTCGCTAAAGGTCCTGTATCCGATTATCGGCGCGACCCGCGGGCTGTTCACGCTGGTTGAGCACGAGCCGGATCGGAACGTCCGCTACGCGATCGATTTTCCGCGCGCCGCCGGGGAGGTGCAGCTAGTCGTCGATGGGAACTGCGCCAAGCGAGCGGTCGAGCTCCGTGGCGCGCTTCATGCGAAGGCGAAGCTCGCGCGCCTCGCCAGCGTTCCATTCGCCGGCGCAGCAGACTTGGTCATCGCGCGAGCGGCACGCCGGACGCTAGCGCGTGCGGCGGAGGCCGTGAGAATGCAGGGCAAGTCGGGCATGTCGCGGAGTCTGAGCTGATGGCGGCGCTGGACCAAGAGGTGGTCGCACTCGCCGAACCGGAGGCCGATGCGCCTATCGGGACGCCCACGGCCCCCGAGTTGGAGATGGTCCTTCGTCAGAAGACCTTGCGGTTGCGCGACGGTGACGCTGACCCCCGTGGGTACAAGCACGTATGGCGGCTGTTCACGAACGTCGCTCGCGACTTTGGCGTGGACGTGACGGTCGAGGACGCCGCGTACTGGCGGACTATCTTGGGTATCAGCCGAGGACTCGACGACCTCGTCGACGACAGTGGCGCGCAGGACATCACGGACCAGCTGACGCTGTTGTCGCGCGGCGTCCCTGTCGGCGGGATCGGTCTCGCCGAAGCGGAGGCGTTCCAACGGTGCCTGAGTTTTTTACCCGAGGACCGCAGGGCCCTGCTCGTTGGGTACCACGGGCTGGCTCGGGCGACGGCCCATGCGCAAGAGCGTGCGATCGCCTCCACTGCGCGACAGCTCGTGGAGATCAACCGCGTTGAGGCACACTGGTACGCGAGCCTTCTGGAGCTTCCCATCATCGACCGGAGCGACGAGTCCGGCCGAAGGAGGTTCAACACCTGGCTACGGACGTTCTGCATCAGCGGATACGCCTTTGACGGCGCGAATGACATGCGCAAGGACTATGCGCACGACCAGATAGCCGTGGTACCGAATATGCGTGCTCGCGCGACGATGGTCCTCACCGCGGTGAGGGAGCTGGGGCGTGGCGCGCTTCACACCCCCAAGCGGCGGCTCGGACAGGTTGCCTACATCGGATTCCGTAACCGCTACCCGGTGTATGGCCCCGATCAGGTGGGCACATCGCGTCTGGAAGTGCGCCCGTAACGCACTGAACCATCCGCAGCCTGGCAGGCCGTCGCCGCCTTGACGGCCCGTTGCTCAGGCTCGGGCCGACACCGGTTAGTAATTGTGACAATTGGTCATGATCACTACTCTGACCAATCTGAACAGGTTCCATGAGCGAAGTCGACCCGTCCCATAGTGATGCTTCGAAGACCGGCGGTCCCGGTGAGCCTGATCCTCCAGGAGTTGATCGCACGCTGAAGTGGTGGGGCGTGGGGCCACGGCTGCGGACGATGTGGGTCGCGCTCATCGGGCCCGACGGACAACTTCAGAAGCAACCCGCAAAGTACGACAGTGATGAGCAGGCCGACGAGGCCTTCGCTAAGAAACGCCAGGACCTCATTGATCAGCGTGCCGGGCTGCGACTGTGGCGTATCGTCCTGTTCGTCGGCGTGTCGACGTTGCCTTTCGGGATTCTCATCTATGCGTGGCTCGACAGCGACGGGTTCCGCGAGTTGGGACGGGGCCTGTATCTCGTTGGATTTCTGGAGGGACTGTGGCTCATCTCGACTCTTGTCGTTCGCTCGATGGTTCGCGCGCTGACCGTCCAGATTGACGCCTTGGAGTACGAGCGGTCCGTACGGGAGTTCGGGAGGCCGGACGAGCGCACTGCCGCAGACCTGTTCTTTCGGCACCAGAACGAGGTCAAGACCTACTACGACCAGATCCTGCGCCAGAACGCCCAGGTGTTCTGGCTAGGCATCGTATGCGTCCTCGTCGGGCTTGCCGTCGTGGCCGGAGTAGCGGCCGGCATGCTGTTCGCACCGGCGTCAGACGAGCTCGGAGTCCAGATTGTGAGCGGTGCTCTCGGCACGGTAGCTGCAGTCCTTACTGGCACCGTGGCGCGCGTCTACCTGACCGTTCACAACAATTCGGCCGAGGCCATCGGTCGCTTCCACGAGCGGCTCGTCGCAACCAATCATTATCACCTTGCGAACCTGATCATCACGTCGATCGACGACGAAGAGGCGCAGCAGGCTGCCATGGTCCGCCTCGCTGATGAGGTTGCGAGCCCGAAGGAGTCGGGCGACCGCGAGAAGCGGAAGCCGAAACGGCCTAGGCATTCCTAGGGCGAGACGGCTTCGGCGCCGTCAGGCGGCGGCAGGAACGGGTGCCGGCTTGGCGGGTGCGAGAACGCTGGTGACGATGTCCGGGGTGGCGATGTTCCAGTAGTGGCCGAAGGACCAGTCGAGGAAGGACTGGCGGCGGCCGGCGCTGATGATCCGCTGGGCGAGTGGGGGGTGGATGCGGGGGAGCAGCTTCTGGCCGCGGAGCAGCCAGGTGTACTTCCACTCGTGTGAGGCGTTGAAGGCGAAGTAGCTGCCAAGTGCTTGCTCGCGGGTCTTGTCGCCCTCGAGGACGGAGCGCAGCTCGCGGCCGCAGGCGACGCCGAAGTAGAGGGCGGTGCGGATGCCCTCGGCGGTGAGGGGGAGACAGTGGCCGGCGGAGTCACCGGCGAAGAAGATGCCGTCCTCGACCGCGTCGCGCAGCTTGTGGGGGATCCAGTTGCCCTGGAAGCCGACGGCGTCGGCGCCGAGGTCGTCGGCGAGCTTGACGGTGTTGTCTTTGACGTGGAACTTGGGGTCGAAGGAGCCGACGCCGATCCGCAGCTCGTCGCCGGCGGGGAAGATCCAGCCGTAGCCCTCGGGGACGATCGAGCGGTCGATCCAGACCTTGAGGTCGGGGCTCTGTCCGTTGGGGTGGACCTCGAGCCCGCGCGAGAGCGGCGCCTCCGGCGGCTGGTAGGCCGGCTCGTCGCCGGGGGCGAGCACTCGGCGCCAGCCGAGGCAGTCGGCGATCAGCGGCGCGGTTAGGTCGCCGCGGTCGGTGTGGACGGTGTTGCCGGTGCGGCCGTCGACCTTGGCGGTCTCGAACTCGGCGTCGCCCTGGGCGGCGAGCAGCGAGCAGAGCTCGGGGTAGTCGAAGGTCGAGAAGGTCCAGGGAATCGGCCAGCGGGTGGTTCCGTGGGGCGTCGCGATGACCAGCTCGGAGAAGGTCTGACGGTGCGCTCCCATCAGGTCGAGTGCCTCGAGCCAGCCGGTCGGGACGCCGCACGCCGACGTCTGGCGCTCGCCGATCTCGTAGCGGTCGATCATCAGCACGCGCGCGGGAGCGCCGTCGGCACGAGTGGCTCCAGCGAGCTCGCGGGCGATCGCCAGGCCGGCGAAGCTGGCGCCGCAGATCAGGACGTCGTAGTCCCCGGACAGCGGGGTGCGCTCGTCGCCGCGCTTGGTTGCTCTGACCGGCATCGGATGGGCAGGGTAGCCATCCAGCGCGAAGGAGCGCAGGATGCGGCTCGTACGGTACGGCGCTAACCTACGCCGTCGCCAATGACCGATACCCAGACCCTAACTCCACCACGCCCCGTAGAGGGCTCCGACGGACTCCTACTGGAGATCGACGGACAAATCGTCCCCAACTACGACGCCACGCTCGTGCCGTTCGAGGAGGGCGACGTCGTTACCGGCAAAGTCGTCCGAATCGATCAGGACGAGGTGCTTGTCGACATCGGCTACAAGAGCGAGGGAGTCATCCCCTCGAACGAGCTGTCGATTCGCAAGTCGGTGGACCCTCACGATGAAGTGGAGCTAGGTGAGGAGGTCGACGCGCTCGTCCTCACCAAGGAGGACCAGGACGGCCGCCTGCTGCTGTCGAAGAAGCGCGCCCGCTTCGAGAAGGCGTGGCGCCGCATCGAGGCAGCCGCCGAGTCCGGCGAGCCGGTCGAGGGCAACGTCATCGAGGTCGTCAAGGGCGGCCTAATCATCGATCTCGGCGTTCGTGGCTTCCTGCCGGCGTCGCTCGTAGACATCCGTCGGGTCCAGGACCTCGACGAGTTCATGAGCCAGAAGATCGAGTGCAAGGTCATCGAGCTCAACCGCTCGCGCAACAACGTCGTGCTGTCGCGCCGCGCAGTGCTCGAGGAGGAGCGCAAGGAGGTCCGCCAGCAGATCCTGGACCGCCTGCAGCCCGGCCAGGTGGTCGAAGGCTCGATCTCGAACATCGTCGACTTCGGCGCGTTCGTCGACCTCGACGGCATCGACGGTCTGATTCACATCTCCGAGCTCTCGTGGAGCCACGTCAACCACCCGTCGGAGATCCTGTCGATCGGCGACACGGTCCCGGTCAAGGTGCTCGACATCGACCGCGACCGTCAGCGCATTTCGCTCGGCCTCAAGCAGACGCAAGAGGATCCGTGGCAGCGCGTCGTCAACACCTACAACATCGGCGATGAGCTCGAGGGCAAGGTCACGAAGGTCGTCACCTTCGGCGCGTTCGTCGAGATCATGGATGGCGTCGAGGGGCTCGTCCACATCTCGGAGCTCGCCCACCACCACGTTGAGAACCCGCGCGAGGTCGTCGAGCCGGGCGCCGACGTCAAGGTCAAGGTGCTGGAGATCGACTCCGAACGCCGCCGCCTGTCGTTGAGCATCAAGCGCGTCGCCGGCAACGAGCCGCCGCCGGACGCGGGTGGGTCGACCGGTGGCAGCACGCTCGGTCGCGTGCCGGACCTGGGTCTGTCGGACGAGATGTTCGCCGGCCCGTCGGTCACCGGCGCCGAGGATCTGCGCGCGGTGATGGTCGCGACGTCGGAGGCGACTCCGGAGGAGGGTAGCGCCGAGGCGCCGGCCGACGACCCCGAGGCGCTCGCCGAGGATGCCGCTCCCGTCGACGAGGCTCCCGCTGAGGAGGCTGCAGCGCCAGAGGACGCGCCCGCGGATGAGGCCCCGGCTGGCGAGGCACCCGTCGAGGAGACCGCTTCGGCCGAGGAGGCGCCCGCTGAGGACGCTCCCGCCGAGGAGGCTGCCGCCGACGAGGACGTCACCTCGGCGGATGGCGAGGAGCCCGCTGAGGCTCCCGACGCCGACTCCGAGACCGACGAGGCTTAGGGACTGGAAGTGTCCGGCGCCGGGCAGGTCCCGTTCGTCGGACTGACCGGGGGCATCGGTTCGGGCAAGTCGACGGCGCTGGCTGCGCTTGACGAGCTCGGCGCCGCGACGCTGTCGGCGGACGCGGTCGTGCACGAGCTGCTCGGCGGCGACGAGCTGCGTGACGCAATAGCCGCGCGGCTCGGGCCGGACGTGCTCGACGCCGAGGGCGCGCTCGACCGATCGGCGGTCGCGGCGCGCGTCTTCGGGCAGGCCGAGGACCGTGCCTGGTTGGAGGGCCTGCTCTGGCCGCGTGTCGGGGCTCGGATCATGGAATGGCGCGCCGAGGTCGACGCGTCCGAGCCCAGTTTGCCGGTCGCCGTCGTCGAGGTCCCGCTGCTGTTCGAGTCAGGGATGGACAGCGTGTTCGACACGACGATCACGGTCGTCGCCGATGAGCCGCTACGTGCCGAGCGCGCCAACGCACGCGGCCACACGGCTGTCGCCGAGCGCGCCGGGCGGCAGCTGACGCAGCAGGAGAAGGCCGATCGTGCGGGCTACGTCGTCCGCAACGATGGGACCCGAGAGGAGTTGAAGGCAGAGCTGTCCCACGTTCTTGCCACGATCAAGGACTAGACCATTGGCCTCCGCATCAGCCACCCGATCGCGATCGCGCCGGCAGGCATCCGCCCGGCGGTCGAAGCGAGCGCGCACGGCGAAGCAGCGGCGGATCGCGGGAGTGCTCGTGGCGGCCGTGATCGGGGCCGGGGTGGCGGCGGCGATCGGCGGCCTGGGTCCGATCGGCGACGCGGTGCGCGAGATCACGCTGCCGCTCAAGCACGAGGACATCATCCGTCAGCAGGCGGCCGAGAAGGGGCTCGATCCGGCGCTCGTCGCCGCGGTCATCTACGAGGAGTCGCGCTTCCGCGACCAGACCTCGCACGCCGGCGCGCGCGGCCTGATGCAGATCACGCCCGACACGGCGGACTTCATCGCCCAGGACTCGGGCGGCACGGCGTTCACGCAGGCCGACCTCGCGACGCCGCAGGTCAACATCTCCTACGGCACCTACTACCTGCGCTATCTGCTGGAGCGCTACGACGGCAACGAGACGCTGGCGATCGCCGCCTACAACGCCGGTGAGACCAACGTCAACCGCTGGATCGAGGAGGCGGGCGGGGTCGACGGCTTCGACGCCTCCGAGGACATCCCGTTCCCCGAGACGCGCCACTACGTCGACAACGTCAAGGAGCGCAAGGGCGAGTACCGCGATCACTACGGCGACGAGCTCGGCCTCTGAGTCGAACCGGGGGCTCGCGCCCCCGGACCCCCGTGGCGCATCGGCCAGGAGGCCCGGGCCTCGGCCTCGCCACCCCTGCTAGCTTCGATCGCCGTGCCGAAGTTCGAGCTCAACCCGATCTACACGCCGATCGCCAACCAGCCGGCGGCGCGCGATGCGCTCGCGGCGGGGATCGAGGCGGGCGACCAATTCCAGACGCTGCTCGGCGTGACGGGGTCGGGCAAGACGGCGACGATGGCGTTCACGATCGAGAAGCTGCAGCGACCGGCGCTCGTGATCGCACACAACAAGACGCTCGCGGCGCAGCTCTGCAACGAGTTCCGCGAGCTGTTCCCGAACAACGCCGTCGAGTACTTCGTCTCGTACTACGACTACTACCAGCCCGAGGCGTACGTCCCGTCGTCCGATCTTTACATCGAGAAGGACTCTTCGATCAACCAGGAGATCGAGCGGCTGCGTCACGCCGCGACCGCCTCGTTGCTCGGTCGCCGCGACACGATCGTCGTCGCGAGCGTCTCCTGCATCTTCGGCCTCGGCTCGCCGGAGAAGTACGACCGGATGATGCAGCTGTTCAAGCTCGGCGGCACGGTCGATCGCGACGAGGTGCTGCGCAAGCTCGTCGACATCCGTTACACGCGCAACGACCAGGCGCTCAGCCGCGGCAGCTTCCGCGTCCGCGGCGACACGCTCGAGGTCTTCCCGGCCTACGCCGAGACCGCCTACCGCGTCGACCTGTTCGGCGACGAGGTCGAGGCGCTGCACGAGTTCGACCCGCTGACCGGCGAGCAGCTCGCCGAGCTCCAGCACGCCGCGGTCTGGCCCGCGACCCACTACGCGACCGACCAGGACACGATCGAGCGCGCCGTCGGCGAGATCCGCGACGAGCTCGAGGCTCAGTGCAAGCTGCTCGAGGATCAGGGCAAGCCGCTCGAGTCGCACCGGCTGCGCCAGCGGACGCAGTTCGACATGGAGATGCTGCGCGAGCTCGGCTTCTGCAACGGGATCGAGAACTACTCGCGGATCCTCGACGGCCGACAGCCGGGCGACCGGCCGTACTGCCTGATCGACTTCTTCCCCGACGACTTCGTCTGCTTCATCGACGAGTCGCACCAGACGGTGCCGCAGATCGGCGGCATGTACGAGGGCGACCGCTCGCGCAAGCAGACGCTGGTCGACTATGGCTTCCGGCTGCCGAGCGCGCTCGACAACCGGCCGCAGAAGTTCGACGAGTTCCTGTCGATCGTGCCGCAGATCGTGTTCGTGTCGGCGACGCCGGGCGACTTCGAGCGGACACGCTCGACGCAGACCGTCGAGCAGATCGTGCGGCCGACCGGGATCGTCGACCCCGAGGTCGAGGTGCGCGAGACCAAGAACCAGATCGACGACCTGATGAACGAGATCCGCAAGCGCAGCGAGGCGGGCGAGCGGACGCTGGTCACGACGCTGACCAAGAAGATGTCGGAGGACCTGACCGACTACCTGATGGAGTACGGCGTCCGCGTCCGCTACCTGCACTCCGAGGTCGACACGCTCGACCGGATCCAGATCATCCGCGAGCTGCGGCTCGGCGAGTTCGACGTGCTGGTCGGCGTCAACCTGCTGCGCGAGGGCCTCGACCTGCCCGAGGTGTCGCTGGTCGCGATCCTCGACGCCGACAAGGAGGGCTTCCTGCGCGGCGAGACGTCCTTGATCCAGACGATCGGCCGTGCGGCGCGCAACGTCAACGGCAAGGTGATCATGTACGCCGACCGCGAGTCGGCGGCGATGCGCACCGCGCTCGGCGAGACCGACCGCCGCCGCGCGATCCAGGTCGCCTACAACCAGCAGCACGGGATCACCCCGGAGACGATCAGCAAGGGGATCTCCGACATCAGCGAGTTCCTGACCGGTGCCGAGTCGAAGGTGCCGCAGGGCCGCCGCCGCAAGCGCAAGCCGGAGGAGGAGGGGATGTCGGCCGAGCAGATCGCGCGCACGCTGATCGAGCTCGAGGAGGAGATGCTGGTGGCCGCCGAGGAGCTGCGCTTCGAGTACGCGGCGAAGCTGCGCGACGAGATCAAGGGGTTGCGGCGGGAGCTGGACGCGTTGGAGGCCGGCGCTTGAGTCTGTTTCGCAGGCTACGATCAGCCGCGTGAACGAGGACCTGAAGCGCCTTGCCCATGCCGCTGCGAGCCTGGAGAGCCAGGCGCGTGAGCTGCGTGAGGAGATCGAGCGGCTGGTGGAGGCACCCGTCGCCGAGGCGATCGTCGAGGTCGAGGATCCGGTCGACGACTCCGAGGCGCGGATCGTCGCCTTCAGCATGGTGCTAGACGGCAAGCCGCGCGACGAGGTCGCCCAGCACCTCGCCGAGGAGTTCGGGCTGACCGACAGCGATGCGCTGCTCGACGACCTGTACGCGCGCGCCGGCTAGATACGAACATCCGTTCGCCTCTCTAGACTCGTTCGAGTGACGCCTCCGAAGACGGGCGGGGCGGCCGACGAGATCGTCGTCGCCGGCGCCCGCGAGCACAACCTCAAGGA
>CBFGZN010000089.1:0-9865 GCA_965653255.1 uncultured Solirubrobacterales bacterium
AGGTGTTGAAGAACTGGTCGATCTCGACGATCGACTTCGTCTTGTCGCCCTGGATCGTCGCGCCGTCGTCGAGCTCGGCCTTGTAGTTCGGGGCGGGGCTGATGTCGACGAAGCGGTTGGCGGTGCCAACCAGGCCCTGCCAGCGGACCGTCGCGGTCGAGCCACTGTGCAGCGGCGCGTACTCCTCGGAGACCGAGACCGTGAGCTCGGCCTGCCCGCTGTCGGTCAGCTCGATCGCCGTGACCTCGCCGACCGGGGTCCCGCCGATGCGCACGAGGTCGCCCTTGACCATCTGCCCGGCGTTGTCGAAGACCAGCTTGTACTCGTGCGCGTCGTCGCGCGTGACCCAGATCGCGAGCAGGGCGATCAGGGCAAAGGCGATCGCTCCCGCGGCAAGCAGACGACCGGGACCCCGACTCGTAGCCGCGGCGACGCTGGCTGGCTGGCCAGCCGCCGCTCCGGGGGTCTCGTCTGTGCGCTCGGTCAAGGTCTCCTCCCACGGAGAGCAGCGCCGCGGCTAGCCCCAGCCTGCGCCTCCGTCCGGCAAGGCATCGTATATGGCGCTGAATAGCGGTGCCAGGGGGAACCCATGTCGCCGAACACGTTGACGAATCGGGCGCCCAGATGCGCCGGTCAAACTTGTTCTTCTCGACTCGATAAGCAGGTGTTTCGTTGGCTCTGGCGGCCGTGTACTTGCGCGTGTATATTGGCCAGACCACCCGTGGCCCTCGACAGCAGCTCAAGAGCAGCTCGTGCCCCCCACCAGCTCCCCCCTGGCCGGCACGGCTTGGCGCGCAGCTTCGTGGCCCGCAACCAGCGCGAGCGTATTCTCGCTGCTGTAGCGCAAGTGGCCAGCACGCGCGGCTACGGTGCGATGAGCGTGCAGGACGTCGTGCGCGAGGCCGGCGTCTCGCGGCGGACCTTCTACGAGCAGTTCAAGAACAAGGACCACGCGTTCCTGGCTGCCTACGACGAGGCGAGCGGACGGCTGATGACGACGATTCGCGCCGGACTCGAGCAGGAGAAGACCTTCGAGGACAAGATCAGCGCCGGCTTCCGCGCCTTCCTCGAGCTGCTGGCGGCCTCGCCGGCGTTCGCGAAGATGTGCATCGTCGAGGTGCTCGCCGCCGGGCCCGAGGCGATCGCCCGCCGCGCGAAGACGATGGAGGACTTCACCGAGATCTTCGAGCTGGCCGCGCAGCAGACGCTCGTCAAGGAGAACCCGCCGTCACCGCTGATCGCCGAGACGATCGTCGGTGGCGTCTACGAGACCGTCTACCGGCGGATCGCGCGCGGCGAGACAGCAGAGCTGCCGAAGCTGCTGCCCGACCTGACCGAGTCGGCGCTGCTGCCCTACGTCGGCGAGACGCGCGCCGCCGCGCAGCGCAAGCTGCTGCTCGAGGGCCGGCCGCCCACCGCCGGCTGAGCCACTTCCGCGCCAAGGCGCAACTTACGCCTGCGCCGCGCGTTGAAGGTACGGTGCAGTTTGCATAGACGGGAGGCCTTCCGTTAGCGTGCTTGGTCGCGCTCTCGGCGGGGAGATCCTGCCGACAACGACTTTCGGATCAGGAGGAGCAAATAGAGATGCGCAAGCTCGCAGTCCTACCGGCAGCCCTAGCGGCGGCCGCTGTCGTGGCGGCCCCCGCCATGGCGCAGGTGCCAGAGACCCTCTTCGAGTCATCGGCGAAGATCAGCCCGAAGAAGGCCGGCACGAAGAAGAAGCCACAGGGCGTCCAACTCACCGGCCACCTCGGCTTCAAGACGATCACGCCTGGCGTCGAGGAGCCGATCATCACCGGCGGCGACGTGCTGATCGCCAAGGGCGGCGTCTGGGGCGGCGGCAAGTACCCGACCTGCTCGGGCGCGAAGATGCGCAAGGAGCAGACCACCGACATCTGCCCGAAGAAGTCGATCGTGGGTAGCGGCTTCGGCGTCGCGTTCGCGGACACGACCGACGCGAAGCCGGACGTCGTCTTCGTCAACGGCGGCAAGAGCACGCTGTGGGCGTTCACGACGCTCTACAACCCGGCGATCGTGCAGGAGCCGATCCAGATCAAGATCAAGAAGATGAGCGGCAAGTGGGGCTACAAGGCGAGCTTCAAGGTGCCTGAGGTGCTCCAGGTCGTCGCCGGCGTGCCGATCACGCTGCGCAGCTTCGACTACAAGATCGGCGGCAAGTTCACGCTGCCGAACCGCAAGAAGGTCAACGCCAGCAAGTACGCGCCGCAGCTGCTCGCGACGACGAGCTGCCCGAAGAGCAAGAAGTACCCGTACGAGGCTACGGCGCACTACCTCTACAACACAGGGGCCAAGGCGTCGAAGCCCTACAAGGGCTCCGTCGCCTGCAGCTAGGCACGGCGCTGCTGTAGCAGCAACCGCATAGCAACACCGGAAGCGCCCGCCGATTCGGCGGGCGCTTCTGCGTTGTAGGGGCCGTTCGCTTCACCCCATCCCGTCACGCGCCTTCCATAAACCGTGCGTGTCTTAGTTGTCAAGAGAGAACAGACGGTCTATGGTTGCCTCATGAGCGAAAGGCGACAGGCGGTCAAGCTGGCGCCCGGACCGCAGGGCGTGCCGAGGGACGAGGTCGAGCGAGTCCAGCGCGAGCGACTGATGGAGGCGATGGCCCACGTGGTGGCCACAGCCGGCTACGAGGAGACGACCGTCGAGCGCGTGCTGGTCCAGGCCGGCGTGTCGCGACGGACCTTCTACGAGCTCTTCGACGACCGCGAGGACTGCTTCCTCGCCGCCTACGACGAGGCGATGAGCCGCGTGCTGCGGGTCGTGACCGACGCCTACCTCGACGGCGACGTGCCGGAGCGGCGGATCGAGGCCGCGCTCGAGGCCTTCCTGGAATTCCTGGCGTCAGAGCCGGAGTTGGCGAGAATGTGCGTCGTCGAGGTGTTCGCGGCCGGAGCGAAGGCACGCGAGCGGCGCGCGGCGGTGATGGAGCGCCTGGCGCAACTCGTCCAGCACGCGCTGAGCGAGCTGCGCGGCGACGACAAGCTCGACCGACTGTCCGCCCAGGCGCTGGTGGGCGCGGTCCACGAGCTGATCTATCTACCGGTCGACCGGCGCGACTCGGCGGCGCTGCGCGGGATGGCGGGCGAGATCGTGGCGACCCAGGTGGCGCCGCTGGTGGCGGTGGCCCGATGACTCCGATAGAGCGAGTCCAGCATGTTTCTGGCGCGGCCGAGGCCGAGACCGCTCCGCGCTCTCACAAACCCACGGGTACAGATATCCGTAGAACACAGGGACAGCGTGCCCCGCGGCGCTTGGGACAGATCCCCGGTGGCCGCCACGGGCTGGCGCCCGAGGCCGTCGCGGAGTCGCAGCGCGCCCGCCTGCTGGCCGGCATGGCCGAGGCCGTCGCCGAGCACGGCTATGCCGAGACTTCGATCGCCGACGTCATCTCGCGCGCCGGCGTCTCGCGCAAGACCTTCTACCAGCAGTTCGACGGCAAGGACGAGTGCTTCGCCGTCGCCTACGGCCAGGAGATGGACCGCCTGCTCGAGGTCACCCTGAGCGCCTTCGAGTCCGAGGGGCCGCCATGGGCGCGGCGGCTGCGGGCGGCGCTGACGGCGCTGTGCGGCGCGCTGGCGGGCAACCCGGCCGTGGCGCGGCTGTGCTTCATCGAAGGGCTCGCCGCGGGACCGGTGACGGCTGCCCGCCGCCGTGCCGAGCTGGAAGGCTTGCTCCCCCTCTTCGAATCCGCTCCGTCCGACGCCCTCGGCGACTCCCCGTTCGGCGAGTCGCTGCGCATGGGCCGTATCGGCGACCTAGCCGAGATGCTCCGCCACGAGATAGCCGCCGGCGCCGGGGCAGGGCTTCCACGCCTCGTGCCCGAGCTGACCTATCTCCTGGCCGTACCGTTCCTCGGTCCCGAGCGAGCGGCCAGAGAGCTCGACGGCCCGCCGCCCGGGCTGCGGGCGGCGGGCTGATCGAGGAGAGTCCTAGCGGCTCAGCCGCGCTTCGCCTTGGCCGCGGCCCGCTTGGCGCGGAGCTTGGCGGCTTTGGTCTGCTTTCTGGTGCATGGTGTCTTCATGCGGATGTCGAAGTCGTGTCGGCGTCCGTTTTGTGCGTCCATGTCGGTTTCTGCGGTATGGCGGCCGGCGCAGATGTTGATCTTGGCTCTGCGGGTGCGTGTGACGGCGAGGATTCCTGTGTTGCCGCCGTTGATGTTGAGGTTGAACTGGCTGATCGGCGCGTCCGGAACGTTGTCGAACGTGTTGACGAGCTTGCCTGACTTGGTGGTGTCTGACTCGCCTTTGAGGTTGACCGCGATCTCGCCGCGTAGGGCGACGATGATCATTGGCAGGGTGCGGATCTGGTTTCCGGTCGTGGGATCGATCCGGATGTTCTTGACGAAGTACACGTTCCCGACCAGCGGCTCGTTGAGCAGCGGCGTGACCGCGCGTGCTCGTCCGACGATCGACCCCTTCGGACAGTGGTTCTCGAGATCGGGCTTGGTCCCGTCGGCGAACTCACACAACGCCTGAGCGTTGTCCGGGTCCAGCGCAAGCGACTTCGGAAGCCGGACGACCGCTTTCTCGATCCCGGCCTCGCCGACGCCCTGCTGGGTTACCAGCGCTTTGACGCCGGGGTGCTTGCCGGTCGTGACCTGCTTGCGGCCGGTCAACGCGAGGGTGAGCTTCGGTTTGAACGGCAGTGCCGCGCAGCCTGTGGCTTGGAATGGGCTGGCCGCGTTGGCGGTCGCGCCACGCTCGGAATGGAATATGGCGCCGACTTGCTTGGCAGAGCAGTTGGAGGGGTTGAGCATGAACCCTGGACGGTCGACGCTGACGGTGACCGACCGGACGCGGAGCGGGACGCCGTGCCAGATCGTCGGGAACGGGTCACTGGTTGCTGTGACCTGGGCGGTCGACGGGTCGACACACACCGATTGGCGGACGACGATGTCGCCGAGATCTGTCTCAGGCGACGAGCCGTCGAACGGGCCAGCGACCACAGGGACCACTACGGCGAGGCCGTAGGGGCAGCCCTTGTAGCCCTCGGTCAAATAGACAGAGCCCTTCTGCTCCAGCACGAACGGGCTGCCGGACCCGGCGGTCGCGTCAACCGATCCGATCCGCGAACCAGCCGGACAAGCACCAGCGGCAGCCTGGCTGGAGTTGCACAGCGGCAGGTCCTTGACGCTGGCCAGCAGCCCTTGCGGGAGCTTGGCGGTCAGCCCGTCGATCCACTGTTCGCCGTCCTCACGCGAGAACCGGAAGCCGAACGTCCCCGTCCCACGCGCCTGCTGGCTGGAGTTACCGGCCTCGAGATCGGGAGCGAAACCAAACGAACAGTCGCCCGTAATGTCCAACGGCGAGTCCTGGGTTACCGGCGCGTTGCCGCTCCACGGCGACAACATCGCCGAGATCGACCGCTCCCCACACGATGGTCGAACGGGAGCCTCGTGTTGTTCTCAAACGTCGCGGTCAACTTCCCCGTCTCGGGGTCGGCGGTCGAGGATCCGGGGAGCTTGATCAACGTCCCGGTCCGATCGTCGCGAGCAACGACGAACAACCTGAGCATCTCACCCGACATCGGATCCGTCGACTTCGGCGTCCCGAGATACATCGTCCCGCCGATCGGGTGATCGACAAGCGGCGACGTGATCTCCACCACCCCGATCTTCGACCCATCCGGACACTGCGGCACAGAATCCGTCCCAACCGCCATCTGCGCGTCAGAACAGCCCTCCAAACCGGTAGCCCCCGACGGGTTGACCGCAAGCCCCTCCGGCAACTCGACCGTCACATCATCCAGATGGCTCGTCGCGATCGCGTTGATGTCAAGCAGATTGGCCTGCGGCAACTCGACATCGAAGTCCAACCCCGACGCCGAATCCCGCCCCGACGAGGTGGCAGCCACATCCACCGTCGGCTCAAACGGCACCAACCCACACCCAGTGATCGCAGGCGCAGCATCAGAAGCCGAGCTAAACACACCCGGCGCCTGCCACACATCCATCTCCATGCTGGTGATCAGATCGACGCCCGAACACTCAGTCGGGTTGGTCAAGAACGCGTCATCGACGGTGCCGGGGTTGACCGCCGGGCAGCTGATCTCCTTGCACCGCTGCTCGTCATAGAGCGGGTTCCCGGGCTGGCCCCAAAGCGTGACCAGCGACGCGAAGGCGTAGTAGTTGGTCGGAAGGTCCGGAGCGAGCGACGTCACACCAAAGTCGTCGGGGCGAACCCGAGCCGTCGTATTGACCCGCGCCAACGAGGCCGGAAACGACAACTGCACCGGCGAACCCACCGGAGGCAACACATTCGTAAACGCTCCCTTGCCGAAGCCACCGTCGTGATTGATCAGCACTGGCCCGACGTTGCCGACGAGCGCGTTCCTGTCACACCACATGTCGTTGCGCGGACAACGCGGCGCGACCAAAGGATTGGCAACAAACCCAGCCGGCAACGCGACGTTGATGTTCCTGACGCCGCCCGCCGGCATGACATTTCCGAGCGATGACATGACCGTGTTGAGGGAGAAGGCGGCGAGAGCGCTGAACGGATGGCCGCCCGCTTGGGTATAGGGATTGCCGTCCTCGTCGAAGGCGCCCGCCCACATCGCCTGCACACCAGGCTGCGCCGGTGTCGAGCTGATCGTGATCGGCTCGACATACGACGCCGGCGACGCCCCGCCACCAGAGATCGACACCTCAGCCTCGACCACGCCCTCCACAACCCCAGGCGCGACCTTCACCGGCAGGTTCAAGGTGTCAGCGGCCAACCCCGACCGCACCGGCGTCGACTTCGTGCACGACACCGTGCTCTGCCCCGCGCCAGTCGGCGTGCAGCTCCAATCAGTCCCACTAGCCATCACATAGGGGGTCCTCGAGGTCGTCAACCCAGGCGGAAGCGACACAGTGACCGTGTACGGACCCGACGTCGCGGCCCCACCGACATTGGTCGCATACACATGGATCGTGCTCGACGGCGTCGGGTTCACCGTCACCCCGGGGAGCTGCCCATAAGCCGAAACTCCACCGATGGTCGATACCGCTGAGGTGGTCATCAGCGGCACCTGTGTGCCCGCCAGCGGGCCACCGTCGAAGGACACTACGTATGGGAAGCGCCCGTCTAGGTTGCCGGGGCCGCCGGTCACGGTCACGCTTCCATCCCCGGCGCTGATCGAGGGCAGAGCGTTCAGCGCCGCCTGCATCGTGGCCGCCGAAGCGGTCACAGACAGGTCAGGCGTAGTCGACCCATTAAAGGTCAAGCGATACGACCCGAAGACCGCGTTTACCGTCACGCTCTGTTGGTCGTTGACATACGGCGGGAGGTTGGTCGGCCCGGTCGAGCTGAGCAGCTTCCAGGCGGGCGATGCGGCTTGTGCCGTGCCGGCGGCCAGGCCGGACAGGCCGAGAATTGCGAGCGTCAGCGCGAGGATGCGCGTGGCGCGTGTGGAAAGGGAGTGGGGGTGGCGGGTCATGATGCGGTCACCGCACCTTTCCGTGGGCGTCTACAGGGGCGGTGGCTCGTCGCGTTGCGCGCTTGTTCTGGGCGCGGCTGAGCTTGAGGGTGCGTGTCTGGCTGCGGTTTGTGTCGCTGAAGCGTGTCGTTAGCGAGACCGTCAGGCGGCCGGATCTGGCGAGTCGTGACAGCGCGACCTCGGGCAGCGTGACCGGTATCCGCAGCTTCGAAGCGCTGCTGGCCTTGCGCGTAGCTGAGATGACCATGATCCGCGAGCCGCCGATCGACGCTGTGCCGCGGACTCTCACGGTGCCGGGGCGGTTGACAGCGACGACCAGCTCGATTCGCCTGCCCGCTGCCAGCGCCTTGCGTTGCGCTCTGGTCAGTGCCTTGACGCTGAACCGGGCGCGGGGCGCTGCGTTGGCGTTGGCGTCTCCGGGCAGGATCGTGCGGAACACCGGCGGGACGACCACCAGCCCGCCACCCTGACAGCCATCCCCCAAGGCGTCGCACGGCTCGGGGTCCGGCTGCGGTGTAGCGAACCCGCCGCCGACGCGCAGGTCATAGACATCCTTTACGCCATCGTCGTCGGCCGAGTCGAGGCCCGCCGCGGTCACGATGAAGGCGTCGTCGCCGCTGGCGGTGGTGCCGAGCAAGCTCGGCGCCTTCTCCATGTGCCCGAAGTCGGTGTCGTTGGGGCCACTGTGCAGCAGCCGCACCGACCCGCTGTCCCACTCATAGATGTTTACCTCGCCGTCTACCGCCCCATCAGCCAGCGCGTCGGGCATCGTGAAGAACGCCCGGCTACCGTCATCGGACAGCATCAACGCACGGTTCTTGTCCAAGGGATTAGATGGGATCGCGACCGGGGTGGTATCCGAGTCACCGACCGACGGCTCGCCATCGCGGCGGCAAGAGAGGCACTCGACCTGCCCCGTCTCGACAGAGAACAGATACGCCTCCTTGACCCCACCGCTGTCATAACCCACCACGTCCGCAGACGACGAGAACAACAACGACGACCCATCCGGCGTCGCCTGCGCACTCCAATTCGCCAAAACACCCGAGGACACCAGATTCCCGCCCTGCCACGGACCAGCCTGATTCAGGTCGTTGGGCTTGACCGGAGCGACATATGTCAGGCCGTCCGCGTCAGACCGGTACACGCTGTAGGTGCCATCAGCGACGTTCTGGGCATAGCTTGCGCCCTCACCCGGGACCAACTGGCCACGAGCGGCGAAGTAGACCGTCGACAGGTCCTCCGACGTGGCGATCACACCCGCGACCGTCGCGCCGTTGGTGTCGGCGGGATTGGCGTCGGCGGAGATGTCGGTCAACTCGCCTGTCGCTACGTCATACACATACAACGCGCACGGCTGCGGGGGCGACGCCGAGCAGTTGTTCGCGACCGGACCCGTGCTCGACGAAGCCGTCAGCCCGTAGTTGGCCAGGAAAGCGACGCGTGACCCGTCGACTGCCGCGGTCTGAAAGAACGCCCGCCGATTCGACGTCGCGGTCTCAGACGCCGACACCTTCACCGTCGGCTCCCCTTCCTCACGCAGATACAACGCACGATTACCGACATCGTTGCCATCGTTGCTGTCCGCGGTGAAGTACATACGCGACCCGTCCTCAGACACCGCACGCCACGGAGTCCCTCCCTCATTGTCCGACGAGCCGAGGTTGACGTTGCGCAACCCGCTGCCTGCCGTCGGCGCGGTCGAGAAGCCGCCATGAGCGACATCGCCGTCAGGCAGCACACCCACCTCCTTTATCGTCCCGTGATCGCTCAAGTAGATACCGGTGTCGCTCAACCCAGGGAAACGGAACTGTGTCGTGACGACCACCCGCTGACAGTCAGCCGAAGCTCCCGCAATGTCATAGCCACCATGCTCGAGGTCCGGAGCGCCCACCTCCGGGTTCAACGGCGCCGGCGCCATCAACGAATACCCCCCACCGGAGTCGCGACGGAACAAGTTCGCCCCACCGCTCTCGACCACCGACGACGGCGCGTCCTCGGTCAACGGCATCGGGCTCGTCAACACCCCACACTCAAGGTCGGGCGCCAGGTACTGATACCGCCCAGACCATTGGCCATCCTGCCGGGGGATCGTGGGCGCCATAACGGTCTCGCCCGGGGTCATCTGCACCGGCGACCAGCCATCGCTCCCACGCTCAGCCAGATAGCGCAAGTTGCCGCTCGACGTAGAGCCAGGGATGCCATAGGACATCGGATAGAACACCTTGCTTCCATCGGCCGAAGCCTGAAAGAACGTCTCGTTACCCCCGACATAGACATAGCCGGCGAGGCCCGACAGGCCCTTGTCCGCCGGCGAGACAAGCTCCGGCGCCCGGCCACCCGGCCGCGCGTTCGAGACAGGAGTGGTGAACGCCCGGTCGGCGCCGGTGAAGTGCGCGCCGGCCGTCGCTTCCCACCACGC
>CBFGZN010000090.1:0-9542 GCA_965653255.1 uncultured Solirubrobacterales bacterium
TCGCGCCGCGCCCTTCCGCGCCGGCCGCACCGACCTGGGCGGTGCCGCTGGCCGTATTGCTAGCCGTGGCCCTGTACCGCCCCGAGCTGCTGCGTCAATACCATCGGCGCCATGGAGCTCCGACGCGCCCTGCTGCTGTTCGCGATCGTCCTCGGCTTGGCGGCGATCGCCAGCACGATCGCGCGCCCGCCTGACCGTGGAGGCGATGAGACGACGGAGACCGCCCCGCCGCCGTCCGAGAAGGCCTCTTCACCCGGCGCCAAGACCCCTCAGCCAACGACGATCGAGTTCCGCAACGCGGCGAAACCCCAGACGCACAAGCTCGAGCAAGGCCAGTCAGCGACGGTACTCGTGGACGTCGAGACGCCAGGCCAGGTGAGCATCCCCAGCCTCGGTCTGACCGATACGGGCGAGCCGCTGACCCCAGCCATGTTCGAGATCCTCGAGACCAAGCCCGGCAGCCACGCGATCATGGTCCAGCCGGCGGCGTCCGAGACGCTGCCGTCGAAGGTCGGCACGCTGAAGATCGTGCCCGCTTCCGACTCACCTGGCTAGACCAGAAGCGGTCTGACCGAACCGTCGGCATAGCCCAAACCGGTCGCTAACCTCGAAGGAGCACCCGGCGCTGTGGCCCCCTGCGGCGTCGGGTGCGTCTTTGGTCAGGCGACGATCAATCGCACCGTGTTGCCAGATGGGTCGACGACCTCTTTGAATGCCTCGCGGTCCGGCAGGGCCAGCTCGAACGAGCGCAGACCGAGCGAACCCGGTGGCGGTGCTGGAATGCCCTCGCCGCGCCAGGTGTTGAGCCCGATGTGGTGGTGGTAGCCGCCGCCTGCCAGGAACAGCGCGCCCGGGTAGCCGCGCGCCGTTACGTCCAAGCCGAGCCAGCCACCGTAGAAGCGCTCGCCGGCATCGAGATCGGAGACGTTGAGGTGGACATGGCCCATGCGGGTCCCGGCGGCGACCGCGGTGCCCGGGACAGGTTCGTCGCCGAGCTCCCCGAGCAGGTTCTGGAGGTCCAACGGCAGCGTCGCCATCAGCAGCTCGTCACCGTCGTGCTCCCACTCGCCGGGAGGACGGTCGCGGTAGATCTCGATTCCGTTGCCCTCGGGATCACTGAGATAGAGGGCCTCGCTGACGAGGTGGTCGGAGGCGCCAGCCAGCTGCCATCTAGTCTCGATCAGCCGCTGTAGGGAGCGTGCGAGCTCGGCTCGATCAGGCACGAGGATCGCGAGATGAAAGAGCCCCGTCGTACGCGGAGGCCGTGGCGGCGCCGCAAGATCCTCGACGAGCTCGACCAGCGGTGTGTCGCCGGCGCCAAGCACGACGCTGCGCGCCCCGGCTTCGATCTCGCGCAGGCCGACGACCCGCTCGTAGAAGTCGCGCACACCCGCGAGATCGTGGACCGTCAGCGCCACGCGTCCTACATGCGTGGCTGGATCGATCTCGACCGTCACGAGGCCAGCGTACTCCGCCCTAGCTTGGGCTCAACCGGCCGATGCCGGGCAGAAAGCGGCCCACCCGCGCAGCGTAGCGGTCGTAGTCAGCACCGTGGACGCGCCGGAGGTAGGGCTCCTCGACGATCCTGACCTGGAGCTCGAGCGCCACGAACAGCGCCGCCAAGCCAGCCAATGCGACGACGCTCGGAACCATCAGCGCAAGGCCGGTCGACGCGGGCAGCATCGCCGCGAAGACCGGGTTGCGGACGATCGCGAAGGCGCCGCTGGTGACCATCTCCGTCGCGGCGTTCTCGTCGACACCGATCCGCCACGACTCGCCCATCGAGATCTGGGCCGCCAGCGTTCCGGCAAGTCCGGCCACGAACAGGATGCCGCCGACGACATGGACGGCAGCCGTGTCGAGCGCATCGATTGGCTCGACGACCGATGTCAGTGCCAGCAGCGGGGCCGCGAAGCCGACGGCGAGCGCAACGATGAAGAGCACGCCGGCGATCCACTCGACCGATCCCGGACGACCGCTGATCCCCTCGAAGCCCGACGCACCCGTCCTGCGAAGTTGGATGATCGTCCGCAACCCGAAGGCGAGTGCCAGGTAGACGACGTAGGAGACGAGCGCGACGACGGCCATGTCAGCCGTCCGCCCGTGGGCCACCGTGAACGCCGGTCGCGTGCAGGACGGCGTGGCCCTTGCCGCGCCGGATCAACCAGCGGTTGACCGGGAAGGCGACGACCCCGGCGATCGCCAGCGCCACGGCGAGGGCGCCCCAGAACAGCACGTCGGCGACGCCTGCCTCCATCGCCCCCGGAACGGCCAGCATGATCGCGTTGTCGACGACCTCCATCACCGCGATGCTGAGCGTGTCGACCGACAGTGCGATCGGCACGACGGCCGCCAGCGCCATCCCCGAGCGCAGCAGCGGCAGACTGGTCAGCGTGTAGCCGAAGAGGAAGGCGAGCGCGACCGCGAGCGCGATCGTCCCCAGGTCGGAGAACCCGAGCGCGGTGCCGATGACCATCCCCGCGACCTCGCCGATCGCGCAGCCGGTCAGGCAGTGCAACGTGGCGCTCAACGCGAGTGCGTCGAGCGCCCGGCCGCTCGTGGGCAACTGGCCGCCGTGGCTGGTCTCAGCGCTCACCGCGCCAGCCTCCGGTCAGCGTCGAAGCGCCGCAGCCGCAGCGCGTTGGCGACCACCGAGACGCTCGACAGCGCCATCGCCGCGCCGGCGAGCAGGGGATTGAGCAGGCCCGCGGCCGCCAGCGGCAGCGCGGCGACGTTGTAGCCGAACGCCCAGCCGAGGTTCTGCTTGATCGTGCGCAGCGTCGCCCGCGACAGGCGGATGGCGTCGGGCGCGCCGAGCAGGTCGCCGCTGACCAGTGTCAGGTCGGACGCCTCGATCGCCACGTCGGTACCGGTGCCGATCGCGATCCCGAGATCCGCCTTGGCGAGTGCCGGCGCGTCGTTGACCCCATCGCCGACCATCGCCACCACGCGTCCCTCGTCCTGCAGGCGCGCCACCACGGCGGCCTTGTCCGACGGCAGCACCTCCGCGATCACCTCGTCGATGCCGACCTCGGCGGCGACGGCCTCCGCGGTGGCGTGGTTGTCGCCGGTCAGCAGAATGGGCCGCAGCCCCAGCCGGAGTAGCCGGACGACTGCCTCGGCGCTCGTCGGCTTGACCGCGTCGGCGACTACGAGCACCGCCCGCACATGGCCCTCCCAGCCGGCGAGGACCGCCGTCCGCCCGGCCGCCGCGGCACGCTCATGTGCCGCCCGCAGCGGCTCCGGCACCATCAGTCCGCGCTCCTCGATCAGGCTGGCCCGACCGACCAGCACCGTAGGACCGGCGCCGAGACCGGTGCCATCACCACCCGCCGCGACGGGAGTGACGACCCCCTCGACGCCCAGCCCCGCGTGCGCGGCGAAGCCGTCGACGGCAGGCAGCGCGCCCAGCTCGGCCTCGGCCGCCACTGCGATCGCCCGCCCGATCGGATGCTCGGATGCCGCCTCGAGCGCGCCGGCCAGTCGCAGCGCGCCAGCGCGGTCCGTGCCGTCGGTCGTTACCTCGACCAGGGTCATCTCGCCGCTCGTGACCGTGCCCGTCTTGTCGAGCACGATCGTGTCGACCGAGCGCGTCGACTCGAGCACGTGCGGGCCCCTGATCAGCAGGCCGAGCTGGGCGCCACGGCCGGTGCCGACCATCAACGCGGTCGGCGTCGCGAGGCCGAGCGCACACGGGCAGGCGACGATCAGCACCGCGACGGCGGCGGTGAAGGCGAACGTCGCTCCCTCCCCCGCTCCGAGCCAGAAGCCGAGCGTCGCGACGGCGAGCGCGATCACCACCGGTACGAAGATCGCCGAGACGCGATCGGCCAGCCGCTGCACCGGCGCCTTGCCGGCCTGCGCGTCACTGACCAGGCGCGCTATCTGGGCGAGCGCGGTGTCCCCGCCGACTTTCGTCGCGCGCACCACCAGCAGACCGCCGGCGTTGACCGTCGCGCCTGCGACCTCGCTGCCAGGACCCACCTCGACCGGCGCCGACTCGCCCGTCAGCAGCGACATGTCGAGCGCCGAGCGGCCGCGCTCCACGACTCCGTCGGTGGCGACCTTCTCGCCGGGCCGGACCGCGAAGCGATCGCCGACGTGCAGCTCCTCGATCGCCACCCGCCGCTCACGGCCGTCCGCGTCGAGCACCGCCACGTCCTTCGCGCCAAGCTCGAGCAGCGCCGTCAGGGCGGCACCGGCGCGGCGCTTGGCGCGCGCCTCGAGGTAACGACCGGCGAGCACGAAAGTCGTCACGACCGCGGCGACCTCGAGGTAGATCTCGTCGGAGCCGGATCCGGGCTCGGGCAGCAGGTCGAGCGTCATCGTCATGCCGGTCATGCCGGCGTCGCCGAGGAACAGCGCGTAGAGCGACCAGAGCCAGGCGGCGAGCGTGCCGAGCGAGATCAGCGTGTCCATCGTCGCCGCACCGTGGCGGAGGTTCTCCCAAGCCGCGCGGTGAAACGGCCAGCCGCCCCAGATCACGACCGGCGTAGCAAGCTGGAGGGCCAGCCACTGCCAGTAGTCGAACTGCAGCGCCGGGACCATCGACATGACGAGCACGGGCAGCGACAGCGCGGCGCTCAGCAGCAGGCGCCGGCGCAGCGGCTCGAGCTCATCGCGGGCATCCTCGTCGGCACCGGCCGTCGCTCCCCGCCCGCTCGCGGGCAGGACAGCGTGATAGCCGGCCGCCTTGACCGCCGCGAGCAGATCCTCAGGCGCAGCGACGGCGGCGTCATACTCGACCGTCGCGCGCTCAGTGGCGTAGTTGACCGCCGCGTCGACCCCCTCGAGGTCGTTCAGCCGCTTCTCGACGCGCGCAGCGCACGACGCGCAGGTCATCCCGGCGATCGGCAGGCTGAGCTGGTCAGTGGCCATGACCGGGCTCCCCATGATCCGGCGACGCGCCGGACGCACGCTCGGTGAACGCCGCCGTACGCACCACGCCGTCGTGCTTGAACTGGAGGAACAGGCGGTGCGGCCGCTCCCCCGCCAGATCGACGTCGAACGTGATCGCGCGCCCCTCGGTCGCTCCATCCCGCGGATGCACGTGTTGGAAGGCCAGGTCGCCCTCGCGCAGGGCGACGAGGTGACCGCGCGCGCCCAGGTAGGGCTCGAGGTCGTCGACCGGGAGGCCGTCGCGGGTGACGGTGTAACGCCGCTCGGAGCCGTCCGCGATCGCCGTCACCACGTAGCCGCCGCCCGCCGCGGCGGCCTTGGCCGGCGCCGGCAGCGGCCGCGCCTCGTACTCGCCGACGACGTCCACGTCGGCGGCCAGCGTGTACGACTCACCGCCGACCGCGAAGTCGGCGAAGACCCGTCGCGGTCCTGACTCTGGGAACACGACGTCGACGGTCCAGCCCCCGTCCGCGGTCTGGCGCGGATGGACGTGGCGGTAGCCAGTCAGGTCGCGGCGCACCGACAGCACGTGCATGGCGCGGGCGTGCTCGACGTCGAAGTCGCGCACGGTCCGGCCCCGGCCGTCGACGACTCGGAAGGCGAGCGTCTGGCGGACACCCGGCTCGAAGGTTCGATCCGTGATCTCGAGTCGCGCCACCCCGCCGCGCGACGGGGAGCGATCGTGACGCGCGGCGGCGTCGCCGTGGGCGTCGCGGGCGTCGCCGACGCCGGGATCGAGCGTGTCACCCAGGGCGAATGCCGCGGCGAAGACCGCCGCCAGACCGAGCGCGAAGATGCCGATTCGAACCATGCGAGCCAGCCTAGCATACCCCTAGGGGGTAGTGGTATAATTTCGGAATGAACCCAGACCCCACGACGTATAAGCACGGCTACAGCGCCGACAAGGACAAGCTCACCGCCCGCCTGCGCCGCATCGAGGGCCAGGTCCGCGGCGTCGAGAAGATGATCGCGGACGACCGCTACTGCATCGACGTCGTCACTCAGATCTCCGCGATCCAGGCCGCGCTCGACAAGGTCGCGCTCGGCCTGCTCGACGACCACGCCCGCCACTGCGTCGTCGGCGGCCGCGCGAGCGGCAGCCCCGACGAGCTGACGGACGAGCTGATGGCTGCCGTCGGACGACTCGTCCGGCGTTAGCCGTCAGTGAGGGTTGCCGCCGCCGTTGCCGTTGCCGCCGGCGTTGCCCTGACCGCTGCCTCCGCCTTGACCCGCGCCCCCGTTGCCATTGCCCGGACCACCGGGGTTCCCGTTGCCCTGGCCACCACCCCCGCCGCCGTTGCCACCCGCGTTTCCGTTACCGCCAGCATTGCCCTGACCACCACCTTGGGCTCCGCTCCCGTTGCCTGGCCCCTGGCCAGCGGAGTTACCGCTGCCCTGGCTACCGTTGCCATTGCCGTTGCCCGCCGCGCCATTGCCCGGCTTGGAACCTGGTGCCCCTCCACGTTTCGCTAAGCCGGGCGGAAGCTCTCCGTCGCGCTTGGCCAAGCCGGGCGGGAGCTCGTCGCGCTTCGCGAGCCCAGGCGGAAGCGCTCCGCTGTCATCGGAGTCCGGCTGCGGCGTACCGTGCTCCTCGTCGCCAGCCTGCGGCGCTGGTCCCTCGTCCACCGCGGCTAGCGCTCGGTCGTCGTCGCGCTGCGCAACACTGTCCCCTCCACTCGCGTGATCGCCGCGCCGCGGCGCGGCAGGCAGAGGCTCCGGCGTACCGGAGCCCGGAGCCACCCGATCCGAGCCGACAACGGGATCGACGCCCTGCTCCTCGACGGTCGCGCCGTTGCCCGCCCCATGCCATGGCACCGCGCCGCCGACTCGCTCCGGCAAGTCCGCCGCCAACGCACCGCTCGCGCCTCCACCGAGCACCGCTACGACCACCGCCAACTTGGCGACGCCAGGTAATCCGATCGCCGCCAGCGTCCCACCAAAGCCAGCGCTAGCCCCGCCGCCCACGGCCGCCGTGCCGGCACCGCCCGCAGCGCTCGAGTCGCGGCCGATCGCGTCGAGGATCGACCCGCCGAGCCCTACCGACGGAGCCACCGGCAGCAACAACCCGAGATCGTGGCGCTGGCGCCGCATTGCGACCTCGAAGTCGCGGCAGCCCTCGCACTGGCCGACGTGACGACGCAACATGCGGCGTCGCAACGCCGCGCCGCGGGCGGTGGCCAGCTCGTGCCGGATCTCAAAGCATGGAGCCTCGCGCGCCTCGCGCGCCGACGCCAGTGAGCTACGCGCCTGGAAGACAAGAGCCTTGACCTTCTCCGGCGTGACGTCGAGCACCGAGCCGATCTCGCGGTAGCTGAGCGCATCGAGCTGCGACAACACGAGCGCGGCACGCTGCGGCTCGGGCAGCCGCGCCATGTCCCCGACGAGATCGCGCAGCTCCTGTCGCCGCTCGATCTCCAGCGCCAGCCCGTCGAACGACGTCGCGAGGTCCGATTCGACAAGCGAGTGCTCGCGCCGAGCGCGCAACAGCGTCAGGCAGCGGTTGCGAGCGACGGTGAACAACCACGGGCGCCACTCCGTTGTCTCAGCAGAATCCGCCAGCCGGCGATAGGCGGCCAAGAACGTGTGCTGAACCGCGTCCTCAGCGTCCTCGCGGTTGCCCGTCAGATGGCGGCAGAAGGCGAGGATCGCCGCCTGGTGGCGGGCGTGCAGATGCTCGAAAGCGGCATCGTCGCTGCGCTGCGCCCGGTCGATCAGACGGGCATCGCGAGACAGGGCCATCGGCCCATTATCCACCCCACGACGGCGCGACCGCCGTCGTGACCGCTACCGCAGTACAGCTGGCCTAGGCGCGTCCGTTTCGTCGCCCGGGACACCCTGCTCGCGCCGCACACCGGCGCCGTATGCCACTCGGAACAGGGCGGCGTCGCGGACGTACTGCGCCACGCTGACGTCCTCCCGTTCAGCCTCACGCTGCAACAGAGCCCAGAGCTCCGGAGTGAATCTGATCGTCGTTGCGCGCATCTACCCCTACAACGCGCGACCCGGCCAAAGGTTGGACGGTTACCTCGTCGCCGGTACCTGCTCGTTCTGGCGCGCGACGCGCCAGGCCGACTGGACCGGGTCGAGGAAGTACGGTGGCTCGCGGAACTTCAGCCGGTCGTTGTAGCGGTAGTCCTTGATGTAGCCGTGATCGGCGCTCGAGCCGCCGACGCCCTGCCCCACCGGCCCCCGGTAGCGCTGTGCGATCGCGCCCTCGACGGTCAGCGTGCCGAGCCCGTCGCCGCAGTACCAGTTGTCGACGATGAACGAGTGGTTGAGCGCGAGGATCGCGGCCTCGATCACCGGGTTCGAAAGCGACCCTGTCCGGTTGCCGTCGTCGTTGTCGCACTCGTCGTGGTCGACAGGATGGAAGACACGCACGAAGTTGTTGGCGATCAGCCCGAACAGCAGGTTGTCCTCGTTGCGTTCCAGGTTGCCGTAGACGATCACGTCGTTGTCGGCGGCGATCGTCACCTCCGACGAGTAGTTGCCCTTCACCCACGCGTTGCCGCACGCCGACGACGCCGGATCGTTGGCGACGAAGTCGGTCGTGGAGTTGTAGGTGTAGGTCTGGCTGTAGGCGTAGCCGACGCTGCAGTTGCCGTCGTTGCGGACGTAGATCAGGCCGTTGGGAGGAAGCGGCAGGGTCTCCTCGGTGCTGGCGTTCTTGCGCCTCACCGTCATCGTCTCGCCGTTGAACTCGAGCTTCGTACGGCCCTTGAAGACGTAGGCCGGATCGACGATGTCGAGCAGCTCCTGGTTCGAGGGCGGCAGCGCCATCTGCCCGGATGGATGGTCCACCTCACCGAGCATGTTCGGCGTCGGCGTGCAGCTGCCGATCTGCACATAGCCCGGGGCCTCGCCATTGAGCTCGATCGCGTCCTTGGCGGTCCGCCCGAAGGTCGCCCCACCGCAGACCCAGATGCTGTCGTTGGTGTGCAGCGGTCCGCTGACGACGTCGCCCGACGCAAACTGGATCTCGGTGCACGAGCCGTAGCTGGAGCTGTACTCCTCCTCCCGCTCCTCGCGGAACTGGTTGCAGTTGCTGGACGCCCAGTTGCGCTTGCCCGACGACGAGTACGCGAGCGGATCAAGCGTCTCGAAGTGGGTGAAGTAGATGAAGTCGATGAAGTTGCGCCGCCGCAGCGTGACTACGATGCTGCGGGCCTCGTCGCGCGAGCGCCCGGTGATGCGCAGCCGCATGTTGCCGCTGGAGTCGATCATCGAGTACTGGTCGTCGGGATCGCACTCCTCGTAGCCCGGCGCCGGCAGCAGCTCGACGGTGTACTGCGCCTCGTCGCCACCGGGCAGGTTGCGCCAGATGCGAGGGTCGGCGCCCTCGCCGTCCCACTCCGGGTTGACCGGCGCCTGCTCGTCCTCGTTGGGGTCGGCCACCTCCGTGCACTGGGTGTAGAAGCTGTTGTCGCGCACCAGGCCGCTGAGATACCACTGCACGCCCGCGTCGGTGCACGCGGCCCGCACCGTGCGGCGCGCCGGCCACCCGGTGGAGCTGTCGGCGCGCGAGTTCGCGGTGCTGCTGGCGCTGGTGGAGGTGCGGCCGCGCGTGCCCGGCGTGGTGCAGAAGGTGCACTTCCGCGAAGGCGCGCTGGTCCGCCAGGGCGACCTGCTCATTTCGCTGGACC
>CBFGZN010000091.1:0-9482 GCA_965653255.1 uncultured Solirubrobacterales bacterium
ACCTGCCGGCGGTGACGTCGCCACTCGGTGGCTTCGGCGACGTGATCGTCGAGCCGCTCGCGCACTGGGACGCCGTCTGGTACCTGACGATCGCCAACCAGGGCTACGACGGCGCCGACTCGCCGCGGCACGCCTTCTTCCCGCTCTACCCGCTGCTCGCCCGCGGCCTTGGCGAGCTCGGCGGTGGCAGCGCGGGTGCGGTGCTGATCGCCGCCTACGCGGTGTCGCTGGCCGCCTTCTTTGCGGCGCTGGTGCTGCTCTACCGGCTGACGGCCTTCGAGCTCGGCCGCCGCGCGGCCTGGCCGACGCTGCTGCTGCTCTGCGTCTTCCCGGCCTCGTTCTTCTTCGGCGCCCCTTACTCGGAGAGCCTGTTCCTGCTCTGCTCGGTCGGCGCCTTTTACGCGGCGCGGACGGGCAGCTGGGCGTGGGCCGGCGTCGCGGCGGCTGGCGCCTCGGCCACGCGCAGCGCGGGCATCCTGCTGCTTCTGCCACTCGCGTTCATCTACTACAAGGAGCACGGTCGACGGATCCGCCCCGACGTGCTCTGGCTCGCGCTCGCGCCGGTCGGTCTGGTCGCCTACGCGACGTACCTCGGCCTGACCTATGGCGATCCGCTGTCGTTCTCGCACGTCCAGGGGTTCTGGAACCGCGACTTCGCCGGGCCGCTGGTAGGCGCCTGGGACGGCGCCGGCGCGGCCTACGACGGTGTGCGCCAACTGCTGTCGGGCAGCCGCGACGTCGCCTACTTCGAGCAGTCCGCCGGCGACCCGTTCCGCGTCGCCGCACAGAACATCGCGTTGTTCGGCTTTCTCTGCTTTGCGCTCGTGGGCGCCGTGGGAGTGCTGCGACGGCTGCCGTTTGCCTACGGCCTCTACGTCGTCACGGCGCTGATGTTGCCGCTCTCGTATCCAGTCACAGCGCAACCGCTGATGTCACTGCCGCGCTTCGTCGCGGTGCTGTTCCCGATCTTCATGTGGCTCGGTTTGGTTTGCGAGGAGCGCCGGATGACCGACCGCGTGGCGATCGCCTCGGCGATCGTGCTCGGTCTCTTCGTGACCCAGTTCGCGACCTGGCAGTGGGTGGCCTGATGGCACGTACGCGCGCCGTCCTGCTCGACGCGCTCGGCACGCTGGTCGAGCTCGATGATCCGGCGCCGCGACTGCGCGCCGCGCTGCTGGAGCGGTCTGGGATCGACGTCGGGATCGAGGCCGCCGGTCGCGGCTTCGGCGCGGAGATCGGCTACTACCTCGCCAACCAGATGCGCGGCGGCGATCTCGCCGGGCTGGAGCAGTTGCGCGACGACTGCGCGACGGCGATGCTCGACGCGATCGGCCGTGAGGAGCTCGACCACGCGACCGTCCGCGCCGCGATGCTCGAGGCGCTCGCGTTCAAGACCTTCCCCGACGTGCTGCCGGCGCTGCGTGAGCTGCGAGAGCGCGGGCTGCGGCTGGTCGTCGTCAGCAACTGGGACTGCTCGCTGCCGGAGTGGCTCGACCGTGCCGGGATCGGCGAGCTGATCGACGGGGCGGCCTCGTCGGCGGTCGTCGGCGAGGCGAAGCCGGCCCCGGCGGTCTTCGAGGCCGGCCTGCGGCTGGCCGGCTGCGACGCTGCCGAGGCGCTGTTCGTCGGCGACTCGGTCGAGAACGACGTGCTCGGCGCGCGCGCCGCCGGGCTGCGCGCAGTGCTCGTCCAGCGCGTCGGCGATCCGCCACCCGGCGTCGAGACGGTGAGCTCGCTCGGCGAGCTGTCCGCCATAGTCTGAGCGTATGGAGCAGGTCCCTCCGCCGGTCGACCCGGTGCTCGCGGTCGGCGAGCCGGTCGATGCCGAGCCGCAGCCGAACTGGCCACCGTGGTTCGCGTTCGTCGGTTTCATCGCCGCGCTCGTCTGCACGTCGATCGCGATCGTCCTCATCCTCGCGATCGCCGGTGTCGACGCCGCGGACGACGACACGCCCGCGACCACCGTCGTCGCGACCTTGATCCAGGGCGCCTTCTTCGTCGGGGTGGCACTCGTGCTCGCGCGCTCGATCGCGCCGCCGCGGCCCTGGCACTTCGGATTGCGCCGGTCGCCGCTCTGGCGGACGATCGGCTGGGCGGCGCTAGGGATGCTCGCCTTCTACGTGCTGACCGCGACCTACGCGGCGATCGTCGACCCGCAGGCCGAGCAGGACGTCACCGAGAGCCTCGGCGCGAACAGCGGGACGCTCGGCATGATCGCCGCCGGAACGATGGTGATCTGCGTCGCGCCGTTCGTCGAGGAGCTCTTCTTTCGCGGCTTCTTCTACCGGGCGCTGCGCACCCGCTATCCGATCGTGCTCGCCGCGCTGGTCGACGGTGTGATCTTCGGCCTGATCCACTTCGGCTTCGACGGCGCCGACGGACTGCTGATCCTGCCGCCGCTCGCCTTCCTCGGCATCATCTTCTGCCTCGTCTACGAGAAGACAAAATCGCTCTGGGCGGTCGTCGGCATGCACGCCTTCAACAACACGATCGCCTTCTCGGCACAGGTCGACGACGGCTGGAAGGTCGCGGTCGTGGCGGGGCCGCTGATGTTCGTCGCGTGTGTCGTGGTGCCGCGGCTGATGCCCGACGGGCCGTCGCCGTTGCCGCCGGCCGCGTCTCGCGTCGGTCCCCAGGCGCAGCTATCTTTGCCTCTTCAATGAGACTCCCAGCCTCCATCGCCACTGTCGTCGCCATCGGAGCGGCGCTGACCGCTCCCGCTGTGGCCAGCGCCATGTCGCTGCCGGCGGACGAGAGTCAGGCCCCGACCGTCACCACCCCGGCGCCGCCTCCGCCGCCAGATGCGATCCCGCCCAAGCCGAAGGCGGGCAAGGCGACGCTCGAGATCGAGGACGGGATCGCGACGAGCAAGCTGCGCTACGTGGCGCGCGGCGCCCGGATCGAGATCAACGCGACGGTTCGGCCCTTCGTCGCCGATCAGATCGCCGTGCTCGTGGTGCGCCGCTCCGGCAAGGTCGTCGACAAGCAGCGCACCCAGGTCAAGCGCGGCAAGCGCGGGACCGGCAAGGTCTCGTTCAACTTCAAGCCGCGCCGCAAGGGCGTCTACAAGGCGCAGATCCACCACGCGGTGACCGACGGACAGCTCGCGTTCCGCACCCGCGCCGCGCGTTTCAAGGCCGTCGTTCTGAGCGCCGGCGAGGGCAAGCGCGGCACCGACGTCCTGCTGCTCCAGCGCGGCCTCTACAACCTCGGCTTCGCCGTGCCGGTCACCGGCTACTACGACGCCGCGACATCGCGCGCCGTGCTCGCCTTCCGCAAGACCAACAACCAGGCGCGCACCGGCTACGCCAGCCCGACCGTCTTCAAGATGGTCCTGATGGGTGAGGGCGCCTTCAAGCCGCGCTACGACGGCCCCGGCCGCAAGCACGTCGAGTTCGACTGGTCGCGGCAGGTGCTCGCGCTGATGGAGAACGGCAAGCCGAAGCGCGTCTACCACTCGTCGTCGGGCGCACCCTCCACCCCGACCGTGTTCGGCCGGTTCGAGTTCTACCGCAAGGAGCCGGGCACCAACTCGCACGGGATGGTCGAGTCGAACTACTTCATCGGCGGCTACGCGATCCACGGCTACGTCAGCGTTCCCGCCTACCCGGCCAGCCACGGCTGCCTCCGCGTCCCGATACCGAACGCCGCCCAGATCGACGCGCAGATCGACATCGGCGAGACGATCTACGTTTACAAGTAAGTCCGGCTTGGGGTCTCGTCCCAAGCCCGCGAAGGATTGTGCGGGTTCTGACCCCCACAATCCTTCGCTCGGCGCTTGAACTACGGCGAGGTGCTGGTCGGGGCGGTCTCGACGGGTGCCGGAACCTCGGCGGCTGGTGTTGCGGGATCGACCGGGGGCGTCGCGGCGACAGGGTTCGGGGTAGGCGCTTCGGTGCCCGTCGTCGGCGGTGGCTCCGGAGTCGGGACGGGATCGACTGGCGGCGCAGGCGCTGGTGGAGCCTCGACCGGGGGCGCGGTGGCTGCCGGCGGGGTCTCGGCGATTGGTGAGGGCGCTGGTGCCGGAGTGACCGGCTGGGGGGCTGGCGTGTACGTGGGCTCCGGAGCCGGCGTCGGGGCTGTGGATGGGGCCGGTGTGGCCGGTGCGCCCGTGGTGGCGACCGGCTGGAGACCGGTCGACGCAACTGGCTGTGGACTCGCCGCCGGCGACAGGCCGGTGGTGGCGTGGGCTTGGACGAGCGTGGTCGTCTTTGCGGTCACGCGGGCTCGGGCGACGTCCTTGCGGATCGAGGCGGTGAGCTTTGCCTTGGCGGCCGCGGCCTTGACGGTCGGGGCTCCGGGGACGCCGGCGCCACCGAGGTAGGGCCGCGGGTCGCGGGCGGATCCGTCGACGCGCGTCTCGAAGTGGAGGTGCGGGCCGGTGCAGTTGCCGGTGCAGCCGACGTAGCCGATCACCTCGCCCTGGTCGACCCGCTGCCCCTCGGAGACCGCGTAGTTGGTCATGTGGGCGTAACAGGTCTCGAAGCGGCTCGAGTGCTTGACGCAGACCATGTTCCCGTAGCCGCTCTGGACGCCGGCGAAGCTGACGATCCCGCACTCCGCGGCGCGGATCGGCGTGCCGCTCGGAGCGGCGATGTCGAGACCCTCGTGGTTGCGGCCCCAGCGCGGGCCGAAGCCCGAGGTGACCGTGCCCTTGACGGGCGAGGTCAGCCGCAGCGGGCCGCAGGCGCCGTTGCCTGGCGATGGCGTGGACACCGGTCGCGTGCGCGGCGCGTCCGCTGGGCTGGTCGGGCTCGGCGTGTCGCCGGTTCCGGTCGGGTCGTCTCCCGCAGTGCCGCCGCCACTGGCGAGGTCGAGCGACTCCGGCTCGCCCAGGTTCTCTGACGGTCCGCCGCCGACACCTCGTTGCGACTCGTCTGCGGTGGCATCGTCGGGGGCGCCGGTCCGCTCACGCACGATCACCGCGACGTCGCCCTCTGCCGCGCCGGCCGCCGCCGCGGCCTGCTCGAGACCGAACAGCGCCGTCCAGGTGACCGGTCCGACAACGCCGTCGACATCGAGTCCGTTGTGCGCCTGGAAGTTGGTCACCGCGGCCTGGGTCACCGGGCCGAAGATGCCGTCGACCGGAACGCCGAGCTGGCGCTGGATCTCCGCGACCGCGTCGCCATGGCTGCCGAGCTTGTACGCCATCGCGGCCGGCGTCGCACCGCTGTCGATCGCGCGGCTGGCAGGCGATGCCGCCGCGACATCCACGCCGCGCCCGCCGATGCCCAAACCGGCGGCAGCGAGCAGGCTGCCGGTCGGTCCGGCGACCATCAGCGTGCTGAGCGCCACCGAGGCACGTCGGCGGCGCGCGACGGAGCGTCGTACGGCGGGTGCGATCGCGCGGCGGTGCAACGAGCGCTCGAGCGAGCGCGTCCAGGGGTCGACCAGGGCCAGGTCTCGGTGCGGAGTCGTCATCTGAACCGTGTGCTCCTCTTCCTTCGGGCCTACGGGGTTAGCTGACGGGCTCGCGCTGGAAGTGCGCTACGCGACGGCTGTGTCGCGATTCGCCCCTGACGACCTGACGGTCGCCCTTGGGTCCCCCGTTCTCCGCGGCCAGGGCAGCGGAGACTCGGCGTGAATGGTTATGTGAACAACCTTCCGGCGGCAAAGTAGCGCAGCTGGCCGCTGCGCGCTACCCCTCGCGCCAGGCGGCCCACGCGCTGTCTCGCCCGCGATGCGCCGTATGCTGGCGCCCGATGGACGCCCGCCAACGCCTGATCGCCGAGCTGCGCGAGCACGCGCTGGTGATCGGCAAGGTGACGCTGGCCAGCGGCGCCGAGGCCGAGTACTACGTCGACGCCAAGCGCGCCACGCTGCGTCCGCCGGGCTTCGCCGCGATGGGCGAGCTGGTCGCCGCCGAAGCACGCCGCCTTGGCGCGACGGCCGTCGGCGGGCTGACGATGGGCGCCGACCCCGTCGCCTGCGCGGCGCTCGCCGCCGGCGCCGACGTCAAAGCCTTCTTCATCCGCAAGGAGGCCAAGCACCACGGCCTCCAGCGCCGCGTCGAGGGCCCGTTCCTCGACGACTCCGACCGCTGCCTCGTCGTCGAGGACGTCGTCACCAGCGGTGGCTCGACGATCCAGGCGATCGAGGCGCTCCAGGCCGAGGGCCGCCAGATCGTCGGCGTCGTCAGCGTCCTCGACCGCCTCGCCGGCGGTGGCGCCCAGATCAAGGCGGCTGCGCCCGCCGCGCCCTACACCCCGCTCGCCACGATCGACGACGTCTACCCCGACCGCCCCGACCGTTAGGAGGTCAGCGTGAGGATCCTCGTCACCAGCGCCCGGATGCCGTTTGCGCTGAGCGTGATCCGCCAGCTCGCGCAGGTCGGCCACGAGGTCTACTCGTCCGACACCTACGAGTCGGCGCCTGGCAACCACTCGCGCTATCTGAAGGGCCACTTCGTGACGGCCTCGCCGCGCGACGAGACGGAGAAGTTCACCGCCCAGGTGCGCGACTACTGCGCCGAGCACGGCATCGAGCTGATCGTTCCGACCTGGGAGGAGGCGTTCTACCTCGCGACCGCGCGCGAGGGTATAGAGCAGGTCGCGAAGCTCTACACCGCCCAGTTCGAGACGCTCGCCCAGGTCCACGACCAGGACTCGAGCGGCTCGGGATCCGCGCGCCGGTCGGCGTGACGGTGCGCAGCGATGCGGAGCTGATGGAGGCGGTCGGCCGCTGGCCGCACTACTTCGGTCGTGGCGTCTACTCGCGCGGCGGCGTCACGCTGATGACCAACCACGGGCCGCTCGCCGGCCGCGTCAAGCCCGAGGACGTCCATCCCACCCCGGACGCGCCGTGGCTGGTCCAGGAGTTCGTCGAGGGACCGATGGTCTGCACCTACTCGACGCTCCACGACGGTCGCGTGACCGCCCACTCGACCTACCGCGCGCCGCGCCAGTTCCACCACTCGACCGGCGTCCAGTTCGAGTCGATCGACGGCGCCGAGACGCTCGCGGTCGTCGAGAAGCTCGGCGGCGAGCTCGGCTACGACGGCCAGATGTCGCTCGACTTCGTCGACACCGGCGACGGCCTGGCGATCATCGAGTGCAACCCGCGCACGACCGACGGCGTCCTGCTGATGGAGGGCGACGAGCTCGCGAACGGCTTGCTCGCCGGTGTCGACCCGTCGACCCCGCTCCCCGACGAGCCATTCGTCGTCCCGCCCGGCCGCCTGATCCAGCTCGACTTCGCGGTCTTCGGCGCGCTCTTCTCGAGCGGCTGGAAGGAGATCCCCGGCACGATCCACGACCTCGTCGAGGTGCGCGGCGCCGACCGCGGCTGGCACGATCAGCTGCCCAATCTCTACTCGTTCCTCGCCTTCTGCCACCACGAGCGCCTGAGCCTCGCCGAGCACGAGAAGCTGCAGGTGGCCATGTACGAGGACGTCTCTTGGGACGGGGAGCCGATAAGCGGTATGACCGCTTCCCAGGCGGCTGCATTGCAGCGTCTTCACGGTTAGTCTGGAAGAGTAAGAGTGCGTCCCTGACCCGGCGCGCTCAGGGTTCTGGCGGGGGTTTGAGCAGGAGGGCGGCTGTGATGAAGCGAGGGCTGGAGGGGGCTGGGGGGCTGGGGCGGGGCGACCATGCCTGCCTCGTTTGCGAGACGGACGCGGAGCGCTGGAACGCGGTCGAGGAGTTCGCCCGCGCGGGCGTGGAGCGCGGCGAGCGGTTGCTCTACGTCGCGCGTGCCGGCGACGAGGAGACGGCCCAGCGACGGCTGCGGGCGGTCGGCGGGACCGGCACCGGCGAGCTGATCGTCGCGCCTGCGGCGATCGCGATGGCCTTCGCCGACGGTGCGCGCTTCGACCCGGCCGAGCGCGACGCCGCGTGGCGCGAGCAGGTGCGGGCCGCGCTCGGAGACGGCTTCACGGGCCTGTCGGTCGCGGGCGACATGGCGTGGTTTCACGAGGCCGGCCTGTCGCTCGAGCAGATCCTCGACTACGAGCACCGCTGCACCGGGGTGATCGACGAGCTGCCCGCGTCGGCGCTCTGCATCTACGACCGCACCCGCTTCGACGACCGCACGCTCGCCCGGGCCGGGCATGCCCACCCGGTTTGCCGTGGCCGCGGCATCGGGCCGGCCGGCATGTTCGTGTCGCGCACGATGAAGATCGCCGCGGCAGGGCCCGGGGCGCTCAAGCTGTCGGGCGAGGTCGACGTTTCGAACGTTCCCTCGTTGTCGAGCGCGCTGCAGTCGACCGCTGGTGGGCGCGCCGCGGTGTTGCTCGATCTCGACGCGCTCGAGTTCATCGACGTCGCCGGGATGCGCGCGATCCAACGGACCGCCCAGGGTCTCGCGGCCCGCGGCGGCGAGCTGCTGGTTCTCTCGCCGCGACCGCTGGTAGCGCGGATGCTCGCGATGATGGGTATGGATGGTCTGGTGAGAACGGAGCAACCGCACTGATGGCGGGCGCCAGGCTCGCCCACCAGGCTTTCCTCTACGAGGGTGCCGAGCAGTTCGCGGAGGCGATGGCGCCGGTGGTTCGCGCGGGCGTCGAGCGCGGCGACAAAGTGCTGGTGGCGGCCAAGCGGGCGAGTACCGAGGCTTTGCGCGACGAGCTGGGGGGCGACGGCGCTGCGGTCGAGCTGCACGACACGCTGGAGTGGCATCCGCGGCCGGTCCACCGTCTGATGGCGGTCCAGCGGACGATCGCGGGGCTTGCGCCCGACAGCCAGCTGCTGGCGCTCGGCGAGCCGGTCTGGACGGGTTCGGCCGCCATGCGGCGCGAGTGGGCGCGCTACGAGTCGACGATCAACGTCGCGCTCGCCGACGCGCCGCTGCGCTTCATCTGCCTCTACGACCGCTCCGAGCTGCCGGACGGCATCCTCCGCCACGGTCTCGGCACCCATCCCGAGGTCGTCGAGGGCAGCGCCGCCTGCCCGTGCGCGACCTTCGAGCCGCCAGACGAGTTCGTCCGCGAGCTCGACGCCGGCGGGCGCGCCGAGCTCGGGCAAGACCACTACGACATCCCGTTCAGCGGCGACCACCACGCCTTCCGCGGCCTGCTCGCCGGACTCGCGCTCGAGTGCGGGATGAGCGCCGACCGCGCCGAGGAGCTGGTCCTGGCCGCGAACGAGATCGTCACCAACTCGGTGCTCCACGGCGCGCCGCCGATCGTCGCTCGCTGCTGGGTCGCCGACGGCGACTTCGTCTGCGAGGTGAGCGATGGCGGGCCGGGCGTGACCGACCCGTTCGCCGGCTGGACGCTGCCTCCGCCGGGCGCTCCCGGCGGCTGGGGCCTCGCGGTCGCTCGCCGCATCTGCGACGCGCTCGAGGTCGCCGGCGGCCCCGACGGCGAGTCGCGCGTGCGGCTCTACGCCGCTTTGCGCTCGACGTAGGTCCAGACCTCGCTGAGATCGCCGGCGAGGGCGGGGATCTGCTCGCCGCCGGCGTTGACAAGCCGGTGGACGACCATCTGGTGGACGCCGCCGACGAGCAGCTCGGGCAGCACCTCCGGCACGTCGAGGTCGCCGAGC
>CBFGZN010000092.1:0-9439 GCA_965653255.1 uncultured Solirubrobacterales bacterium
TCTGTGCCGCCCAGGTGCTCGCCCAGATTCCGGTCACGCCGGGTGGACTTGGATTTGTGGAGGCGGGCTTGACGGCCACGCTCGCCCTCGCCGGGGTCGGGGCGGGCGCGGCCGTCCTGGCGACTTTCGCCTACCGCCTGTTCCAGTACTGGTTGCCGTTGCCGTTGGGTCTTGTCGGAGCGACCATGCAGCGGCGGCGTTACGGCACCTAATCGGTCATGAACGCGTCTCCATAGACCGTGAGCGCGTAGATGATCAGGCCGTCGATCACGAGGATGATGATCGACCAGATCGGGTAGGCGCCGATCGACAGCAGCGCGCCGACCGCGCTGAAGAACGACAGCACGATGCCGAGTACGGCGCCGGCTCCGCTGCCGCCGAAGATCAGCAGCGCGGTCAACAGCTGCACGCAGCCGATCACGATGTGGATCGCTCCCCAGGAGTTGAGGCTCCACATCAGCAGCTGGTCGGATGCGAAATAGGTGTCTTGGACGAGGGCGACGAGGCCCCAGATCACGTTGAACGTCCCGACGACCAGGATCATCATGCCGGCGAAGCCCGCCCAGCCTCTGCCAGTTCGCGGCACTCCGGATGCCTCCATCGATTCCCCCTCGTAGGTAGGTGGTTGGTGCGGCGATTCTCGCCTCCGCGCAGGACGGGTAGCTTTCGGGCGTGGCCGATCTCGACCCCAGGCTGCTGCGCGCCTTCGTCGCGGTCGCCGAGGAGCTGAGCTTCTCGCGTGCCGCCGAGCGGGTCGGCATGGCGCAGCAGGCGTTGTCCGCGCAGGTCCGCCAGCTCGAGAGCCGGCTCGACACCAAGGTCTTCAAGCGGACGACACGACGTGTGACGCTGACGCCAGCAGGCGAGGCGCTGCTGCCACACGCGCGCGACGCGCTCGCGGCTATCGACGCGGGGATCGAAGCGGTTCGCAGCTCCGCCGCGGATGCGGCGAATGCGATCGCGGTCGCTGGCGTAGCGGAGGCAGGTGCCGTCGGGGCGGCGATCCTCGAGCGGTTCGCACGCGACTTCCCTGAGATCACGCTTTCGGTGAGCGACGTGCTGCCGCCCCAAACGTTGCTCGAGGAGGGAGGCGGACCGCCGCCGTCGGTCGCCTTCGTGCGTCCGCCGTTTCGGGGGGTCAACCGCTTCTCGACTGTCACGCTGCTCACTGAGCCGCGCGTCGCGGCAATTTCTGCGGTTCATCCACTGGCCGGCCGCGAGCACATCGAGCCAAGTGAGCTGATGGGCGAGACATGGGCGTGGGTGGGCTCGGCGGACCGCATCGCCGAGTCGTTCTGGCTGCTCGAGGATCACCGCTACGGCCGCCCGCCACGGATCGGCGGACGTCCGCGCGGCTGGGAAGACCTGCTGCGCCTGGTCGCCGCCCAGCGGGCGATCGGGATCGTCCCGGCGTCGATCGCGGCGACCCTAGCCCCGTCGGCGCCCGAGGTGCGCTTCGTCACCGTAGACGGAATCGATCCGTCGCCGTTGGTGCTCGCCTGGCGTCCCGCCGAGGAGACGCCAGCCGTCCGCGAGCTCGCGGACGTTGCACGTGTGCTGGCGCGGTCTCAGGCGCCGGCGTACAGAGTGGACGATTCGCTGACCTAGGGGTCCGCGAATCTTCCGTTCTGTCCGTTGGTCAGGTTGGAAGGGTCGCGCGGACCTGGTAGACGGAGATCGAGTGGTTGAGGAAGGCGTTGCGGGCGGCGCGCAGATAGAGGCGCCAGACGCGGAGGCGCTCGGGGCCGGCGAGGCGCTCGGCTGTGACGAGGTCGCGATCAAGGTTCTCGTACCAGTGGCGCAGCGTCTCGGCGTAGTCGGCGCGGAAGCCCTCGACGTGGTGAGTCTCGAAGCCGGCGCGCTCGAGCGCAAGCTGGACGCGTGAGAGCTGGAGTGTCTCGCCGTCGGGGAAGACGTAGCGCTCGTTGAACGAGCCCGGGTCGGGGTCGGTGTGGCGCAGCCGCGCGATGCCGTGGTTGAGCAGCCGCCCGCCCGGCTTCAGCAGACCGGCGAGCTGGCGAGCGTAGAGGTCGATCTTGTTCTCGCCGACGTGCTCGACCATCCCGATGCTGGCGATCGCGTCGAACTGCTCGCCGCCGATGTCGCGGTAGTCCATCACCCGGATCTCGATGCGATCGGAGAGACCGGCGGCCTCGACGCGGTTGCGCGCCTCCTTGGCCTGCTCTGGCGAGAGCGTTATCCCGACGACGCGCGCGCCGTGCCGTGAGGCGGCGTGGATCGCAAACGCCCCCCAGCCGCAGCCGACGTCGAGCAGCGTGTCGCCCTCCGACAGCGCGAGCTTCGTGCAGACCAGCTCGCGCTTGTAGTCCTGGGCCTCCTCGAGCGTCTGCGCCCCGCGCGAGAAGATCGCGCAGCTGTAGGTCATCGAGTCGTCGAGGAAGAGCGCGAAGAACTCGTTACCGACGTCGTAGTGGTGGCGCACCGCGCGCTCGTCGCGCTCGCGGCTGTGCAGCTTGCCGTGCGGGCGCAGCTCGGACTTCGGCGCTCGCGGCGGGCGGGTGATTCCGATCGCCCGTGCGGCGGCAACCATCAGCTTCGCCCGCGTCCGTCCGTCGATCGCCGGTGGCTGCCAGCGGTCGACGATGCCCATCACTGCCATCAGGTCGTCGACATCGAGGTCGCCACTCACATATGCGCGTCCCAGACCGAGTTGGCCCGGCGCGCGAACGAGGTGGGCGAGCGCACGCGGCGAGTTGACGGTGAAGTGTGGGCCGTCGCCGTCGCCGTCGCCGTTGCCGTCGGTGCTCGGGATCGTCGACCCGTCCCAAAGATCGACCGTAAACGGGCGCTCGGGCAGCGCCTGCTCGATCTCCCTCCGCAGCGGACCTGTCGTGGTCAGCGGCATGTCGAAAAAGCCTAGCCCGACTGGCCCGGAAATCTCAAGGCCGGGGGAGTAATCCCCTCCAATCGGGGGTACCGGCTGGCTGTGGCCGACCTACTCGCGATCTACCTGAACGATCACCTGGCTGGCTCGACCGTGGGCGTCGAGCTCGCGCGCCGCGCGCGGGGGTCGAACGAGGGGACCGAGCTCGGCGACTTCCTGGCCGGCTTGGCGGTCGAGATCGAGGAGGACCGTGCCACGCTCGAGGAGGTCATGGAGGCGGCCGGCGCGGGTCGCGACCGGCTCAAGGTCATTGGCGCCTGGGCCGGCGAGAAAGCCGGCCGGCTGAAGCTGAACGGGAGTTGGCTCAGCTACTCGCCGTTGAGTCGGGTTGTCGAGCTCGAGGGGCTGAGGCTTGGCGTCGAGGGCAAGGCCTGCCTGTGGCGAATGCTGCGCGACCTGTCCGACCCACGCCTGTCGGGGTTCGACTTCGACGCGCTGCTCGCACGCGCCGAGCGTCAGCGCGACGAGCTCGAGCTGCGGCGGCTTGAGGCCGGATGCTTGGCCTTCAGCCGGCTTTAGCGGCCCGCCGCGCGGTGCGCACGCGGTCGGTGGCGCTGAGTTCGGCCTTGCGCATCCGGACGATCGCCGGGGTGACCTCGACGCACTCGTCGGCGCGGACGTGCTCGAGCGCCTCGTCGAGCGACAGCTCGCGCTTCGGCGACAGCCGCACCAGCACGTCGGCGGTCGAGGAGCGCATGTTGGTGAGGTGCTTCTCCTTGACGGCGTTGACGTTGAGGTCCTCGGGACGCGAGTTCTCGCCGACGATCATCCCCTCGTAGACCTCCTCGCCCGGTCCGACGAACAGCGTGCCGCGCTCCTCGAGGTTGATCAGCGCAAAGCTCGCGGTCGGGCCGGGACGGTCGGCGACCAGCGAGCCTGTCGAGCGGGTGCGCATCTCGCCGGCCCACGGCTCCCAGCGGTCGAGCACGTGGCTCATCACGCCGCTACCGCGGGTCAGCGTCAGGAATTCGGTGCGGAAGCCGATCAGCCCGCGCGCCGGGATCAGGTAGTCCATCCGCACCCAGCCGGTGCCGTGGTTGGCCATGTGGTCCATCCGCCCCTTGCGGCCGGCGAGCAGTTGGGTGATCGAGCCGACGTGCTCCTCGGGCGTGTCGATCGTCAGCCGCTCGACCGGCTCGTGGGTGCGGCCCTTGACCTGGCGCGTGACGACGTGCGGCTGGCCGACGGTCAGCTCGAACCCCTCGCGGCGCATCGTCTCGACCAGCACGCCGAGCTGCAGCTCGCCACGGCCCTGGACCTCCCAGGCGTCGGGGCGCTCAGTCGGGTTCACGCGGATCGAGACGTTGCCGACCAGCTCGCGCTCCAGCCGCGCTTCGATCTGGCGCGCGGTCAGCTTGTCGCCCGACTGGCCGGCGAGCGGGGACGTGTTGACGCCGATCGTCACCGACAGCGACGGCTCGTCGATCTCGATCAGCGGCAGCGGGCGCGGGTCTTCCGCGTCGGCGAGCGTCTCACCGATCGTGATTTCCGGCATGCCGGCGACGGCGATGATCTCGCCCGGCCCGGCCTCGGCGGCCTCGACGCGTTCGAGCGCCTCGGTGACGTAGAGGTTGGTGATCGTCGCTGTCTCGACGCTGCCGTCGGAGCGGCACCACGCGACGCGCTCGCCCTGGCGGATCGTGCCGTGGCGGACGCGGCAGAGCGCGAGCCGGCCGACGTAGGGGGAGGCGTCGAGATTGGTGACGTGCGCCTGGAGCGGGTGGTCGTCCTCGTGCTCCGGCGCTGGTATGTAGCTGACGATCAGGTCCATCAGCGGCTTCAGCTCGTCCGTTCCCTCGACGCCCTCCTCGAGCGATGCCCAGCCATCCTTGGCGTTCGTGTAGACGATCGGGAAGTCGATCTGCTCCTCGTCGGCGTCGAGCTCGAGGAACAGCTCGTAGACCTCGTCGACGACCTCGCCGATGCGCGCGTCGGGACGGTCGACCTTGTTGACGACGAGAATCACCGGCAGCCGCGCGGCGAGCGCCTTGCGCAGCACGAAGCGGGTCTGCGGCAGCGGCCCCTCGGATGCGTCGACGAGCAGCACGACGCCGTCGACCATCGTCAGCCCGCGCTCGACCTCGCCGCCGAAGTCGGCGTGGCCCGGCGTGTCGATGATGTTCAGCTTGACGTCGCCGTAGCGGACCGCGGTGTTCTTCGCGAGGATCGTGATGCCCTTCTCGCGCTCGAGATCCATCGAGTCCATGACCCGGACGTCGACGTCCTGGTTGGCTCGGAAGGCGCCGGACTGCCACAGCATTGCGTCGACCAGCGTCGTCTTGCCGTGGTCGACGTGCGCGACTATCGCGACGTTACGTATGTCCTCCCTCCTAGACATGGGCCGGCAATGTACCAGCGCACGCCGGGACCATCTGCCAGTCGGCGTTTGATCCTCGGCTGCCTGGGAAGGCTGCGAGTGTGGGTACCGTCGTCCAGCCGGGCCGCGAGCAGTTGCGCCGCCTGGCTCAGCTGAGAGTGCAGGAGGGATGCGTGCTCAGCGTGTACGTCGATCTCGACCCGAGCGAGTTCGCGACCGGCCCGGCGCGGTCGAGCGCGCTGACGTCGGCCGCCGACGAGGCCTCGCGCGCGGTCGAGGACGAGGCGCGTGGCTTCTCGCACGACACCCGCCTGCGGCTGCGCGACGACGTCGTCCGGATCCGCGACTACGCCAAGGAGGCGGACTTCGGCTCCACACATGGCCTGGCGATCTTTGCCGCGGCGGGCGCCGACTTGTTCGAGGCGCTCCACTTGCCGCACTCGGTCGCCAACCGGGTCTGCGTCGACGGCTCGCCGTATGTCGCTCCGCTCGTCGGGCACGCGAACGGCTCGTGGTGCGTCGCGCTCGTCACCCGCCGCGACGGGCGCCTGCTGCGTGGCGGACCGTTACGGCTGGTCGAGGAGGAGCGGATCGACGACGACGTCCCCGGTCGTCACGAGCAGGGTGGCCTGTCGCAGTCGCGCTATGAGCGGCACATCGACGACCAGGCCCACAAGCATCTCGCGCGCGTCGCGAAGCGGCTCGGCGTGTTGTGCCGCGAAGGCGGCTTCGAGCACCTGCTCGTCGGTGGGACCGAGCAGTGCTACAGCGAGTTCGTCGAGCTGCTCGACAACGAGACCCGCGAACGGCTTTGGGGCCGGTTGTCGGTCGACGTCGAGCACGTCGGCGCGGCTGAGGTCACACGCGCTGCCGCTACGCTGATGCGCGAGCACGACCAGCGCTGTCGCGACCGGCTGCTCGACCGCGTCGACGAGGGGCTCGCTCCAGACGGCCACGCGACTGCAGGGCTCGACGACGTCGTCGGCTGCCTCGAAGAGCAGCGCGTCGCGACCCTGCTGGTCGATGCGGCCTGGCTGCGTGAGCACCAGCCCGGGGAGCGCATCGTCGAGCTCGCCCTCGCCCAGAACGCCGAGACCGTCCGCTTCTCCAACGAGCCGCGCATCCAGGCCCACGGCGGCATCGCCGCCCTGCTGCGCTACTAGCGGGCTCCTGCGCACAGGGGTGCTACATTCTGTGCATGGAAGTATCGGCACGAGACCTTCGGAACCACACGCGCGACGTATTGCGACGCGCAGAGCGTGGCGAGCCGGTCCAGATCACGGTCAACCGCAAGCCGGTGGCTGAGTTGCGTCCGATCGACGACCGGCCAATCTGGGTGGCAGGTACGACGATGGAGCAAATCATCGCCTCGACGCCTGCGGATCCTGCTTTGCTCGACGATCTCCGCCCGTTGCGCGATCAGGTCATAGAAGACCAATGAGCCGGGCTCTGCTCGATACCTCGGTGTTCGTCGCCGAGGAACAAGGGCGTCCATTGGCGCGTTCGCTCCCCGATGAGGTCGCCGTCTCGGTCGTGACTCTGGCCGAGCTCGAGACCGGGGTGCTGATGGCGAAGGACGATGACTCCCGTACGACGCGCATGCAGACCCTCCTATCGGTGAGGGAGCGCGCCGCGGGAATCCCGGCCGACCAGCGCGTCGCGTCTGCCTACGCGCGCCTAGCCTCAGCGGCGCTGAAGGGCGGAAGGAAGCCGCGAGTCCAAGACACGTGGATCGCCGCGACAGCCCTCGTCCACGATGCCGAGGTCTGGACCCAGGACGACGACTTCACCGAGTTCGACACCGTGGACGTCGTGCGCGTCTAGGTCTTCAGGCCGCGGCGTTCAGCTCGGCCATGTCGCCGTCGGTGAGGGCGATCTGGGCGGCGCTGACGTTCTCTTCGAGGTGGTCGATAGAGGAGGTGCCGGGGATCGGGAGCATCGCCGGGGACCGCTCGAGCAGCCAGGCGAGGGCGATCTGGCTCGGGGTGGCGTCGTGACGCTCGGCGATCTGGTCGAGCGGGCCGCCGGGGCGGGCGAGCGGACCGGCGGCTAGCGGGAACCACGGGATGAAGGCGAGGCCACGTTTGGCGCAGGCGTCGAGTACGTCCTCGGCGCGGCGGTCCCGGAGGTTGAAGCGGTTCTGGACCGAGACCACATCGGTCATCGCCTGGGCGCGGTCGAGCTCGTCGACGCTCACGTTGGAGACGCCGAGCTGGCGGATCTTGCCCTCGTCGCGCAGCTCGATCAGCGCCCCGAGCGAGTCCTCGAGCGGAATCTTCGGATCGACGGCGTGCAGTTGCAGTAGATCGATCTGCTCGACCCCGAGCCGCTTGAGGCTGCCGTGGACGGCGGCGCGCAGGTGGGCCGGATCGCCGTTGCGCGGCCACTCGCCCGGGCCCGTCCGCTCGAGCCCGGCCTTGGTCGCGATTACGAGGCCGTCGGGGTAGGGATGGAGCGCTTCGCGGATCAGGTTCTCGGCGACATAAGGGCCATATGAGTCCGCGGTGTCGATCAGGTTGACTCCGAGCTCGACCGCGCGGCGCAGGACCGCCTTCGCCTCCTCTGGATCGTCCGGCGCGCCCCAGACGCCCTCGCCGGTGAGCCGCATCGACCCTAAGCCGAGCCGGCGGACGCTCAGGTCACCCAGTGTCAGGGTGCCGGCGCCGTCCTCTGTGAGCTCGGGCATCGGTCGAGCTCTCAGTCGCTGTTCAGCTCGGGCGACGGTCCGGCGGCGGTCACCGCTCCCTGCATGACCGTCTCGATCTGCTGTAGGTCGGCGCCGGAGAGTTCGACGTCGAGCGCGCCGAGGCTCTCCTCGATGTGCTTGGCGTTACGCGAGCCGACGATCGCCACGTCGACCGCGGGATGGACGAGCGTCCAGGCGATCGCGAGCTGGCTGAGCGTGCAGTCGAGCCCGTCCGCGATCTCCTTCAGCTGACGCACGACCGCGACGTTTCGCGTCAGGTTGGCCTCGCTGAACTGCGGGCTGCCCGACCGCCAGTCGTCCTCGGCGAACTCGGTGTCCGCGTCGATCGCGCCGGTCAGCTCCGCGAGCGGCGTGAGCGCGTTCGGGGCCGCGGCTCTATGACAACAATCTCGGCTTGCTCACCGGGCGACGTTCGCCCGAGGAGAGCGCTCAGGTACAGCGGATCGTCCTCGATCTCGCGCGCGAACAGGTGGTACGGCGGCTGTGCCGTCTCGACCGGCACCGTCCGTGACAGTTCCTCCATCTGCGCCGTTGAGTAGTTCGAGACCCCGACGTGGCGGATCTTCCCCTCGTCGACCAGCTCGGCGAGCACGGCGCCGGTCTCGGCGAACGGGGTGTCCGGATCGGGCCAGTGGACTTGGTAGAGGTCGATGTACTCCACGCCGAGCGCCTCCAGGCTCTGTTCCGCCCCGTGACGCAGGAACTCCGGGTAGGAGTCGCGCTCGACACCGCCGTCTACCGGCCGCAGCCCGCCCTTGGTCGCGATCACCACGTCCTCGCGCGCGTCCTGCAGCTCCTCCTCCAGCGCCCTGGCCAGCAGCCGCTCGGACGCTCCGAAGCCATACGCCTGCGCCGTGTCGAAGAAGTTGATCCCCAGCCCACGTGCATGCCGAATCGCCTCGATCGCCTTCTGCTCGTCGAACTGGCCCCACTCGCCACCGAGCTGCCAGGTGCCGAACGCGATCGGCGAGACCATCAGCTCACTGCGTCCGAGACGCACTCGTTTCGATGCTCCCGCCATCTATCGCGCTTGCCCTCGGATTGGGCGCCTCAAACGCTTTCCCGCAACGTGCGGGCGCGTCCTTTCGTTCCGTCCTGTCGGCGCGCAACGCTGGGTGACTCGGATGGAGACGAAGGGAAATCGGTGGGACAGCTCTGGTTGTTGATTGGTCTGGCGCTTGGTGCGGCGGTCGTGTACTTCGTGATGCGCGGGCGGGTCGAGCATGAGCGGCGGGTGGCGGCTGAGAAGGTCGAGACGGTGACCGCCGCGCGCGACGAGCTGTCGAACCAGTTCTCGGCGCTGTCGACGGCGGCGCTGGAGCAGAACAACGCTCGCTTCCTGCAGCTTGCCGACGAGCGGATGAAGGCGCAGCAGGCGGCGGGCAAAACAGAGCTCGACGCGCAGAAGCGTGGGGTGGAGCAGCTCGTCAAGCCGGTCGAGGAGCCGCGGCTCCGCGAGACGGTCGCGCGCCTTCGCGAGCGGCTGCAATCGGCGCAGCCTGCGCTCAAC
>CBFGZN010000093.1:0-9423 GCA_965653255.1 uncultured Solirubrobacterales bacterium
CGTCGCCGTGTGGAACTGGACCGGCTTCTACGCCGGCGCTCACGCCGGTTACGGTTTTGGCAGTGACGACAGCGTCGACACCAGCGGCCAGGGCCGCGCCGGTACGCGCTGGCAGGAGGAGCCGCGCTCGACCGCTGGCTTCGCGGTGCGCAGCGTACCGGGCCTCTAGCGCCGGTCCGCCTGCTACCTTCGCGCACGTGCACGACGAGCCGACACGCCAGATGCGAACCGGTGGGGGCGGCGGTGGCCGCCGCGGCCCCGACGACCACTCCGTCTACATGCGCCGTCGCCTCGTCGCGGCAGCAGCCGCGGCGATCGCCCTGATCATCGTGATCGCGGTCGTGGCCGGTGGTGGGAGCGACGAGTCGAAGTCGTCGTCGCCGCTCGACCTGAGCATCCCGACGACGCCCGACAACCTCGACACGACGTCGACCACCACAGATGAGACAGACACGTCGACGACGCCCGGGCCGGCGCCGTCGACGGGCGGCACGACCGGCGGGACCGTGACGCCGGACGCCGGTGGCGGAACCGTCACGCCCGACACCGGCGGCGGCACCTCCGGCGGTGGCGCCACGCCGACACCTACGCCCGCGCCGGCACCGCCCACGTCGGGCGGCGGCGGGGCGGTCGCACCGAGTCCCTAGTCGTCGCCGCTCGGGCGCTGCCGGCCGCGCTTGATGTCGCTGCGCTGCTTCTTCTTCGTCAGCCGGCGCTCGCGGGCTCCGCGCGAGGGCTTGGTGTCGCGGCGGGGGCGTTGGGTGACGAGCGCGGCAGCAAGGCGCTCGCGCAGCCGCTCGAGCGCCAGCTCACGATTGCGCGTCTGACTGCGCGTGTCCTGGGCGATTGCGGTCACGCGGGGTCCGAGCCGCGCGAGCAGCCGTTCGCGCTGGGAGTCGCTCAGGGACTCGGAGGCGGTGACATCGAAGACGGCCTCGATCCGCGAGGCGGTGACGTTGGCGTGCTGGCCGCCCGGACCCGACGAGCGGCTGGCGCGCAGCTCAATCTCTGCCAGCGGGATCGCCAGGCTGCGATTGATCGCTAGGGGGTCCTCGGTAGGCATGTCGCCGCGACCGTATCGCTCCTGCGCGCGCGCCCGGGCGGTCACGCGGACCTCGAGGCACTAGAACATCGCTCTAGAACGTTGTTCTAGTGCCTCGGGTACTGCGCCTTGGCGCTAGGCGGCGTGTGAGACTGCCACTATGCGAGTGGCTGTAGTTGGGCATGTGGAGTGGATCGAGTTCTCGCGGGTACCGGAGGTGCCGGCCTCGGGGGCGATCGTCCACGCTTCTGAGGTCTGGGAGGAGCCGGGCGGTGGAGGGGCCGTGGCGGCGGTTCAGCTCGCGAAGCTGGCGGGCGGCGGGCTGTTCCTGACTGCGCTCGGCGACGACGTCCTCGGCCACCACTCCGCGACGACGATCGCCGCGCTGCCGGTGGGGTCGGCGGGTCGCCTGCGGATCGAGGCGGCATGGCGACCGGTGGCCCAGCGACGCGGCTTCGTGCACGTCGACGCGCGCGGCGAGCGGACGATCACGGTGATCGGCGACCGGCTCGGGCCGTCGGGTGGCGACGACGATCTGCCCTGGAACGAGCTGGCTGACTGCGACGCCGTCTACATCACCGCCGGTGACGCCGCCGCGGTGCGCCGCGCACGTGAGGCGAAGGTGCTGGTCGGCACCGCCCGGGCGTTGCCGCCGCTGACCGAGGCCGGCGTGGCGCTCGACGCTCTGGTTGCGAGCGCCAATGACGTTGGCGAGACCTACGAGCCAGGCGATCTGCCCGTCGAGCCAACACTGGTAGTCCGCACGGCGAGCGCGGCTGGGGGAACGTGGGAGACGGCGAGCGGCGAGCGTGGTAAATGGGCCGCCACGCCGCTCCCCGGCCCGGTCGAAGACGCCTACGGCTGCGGCGACTCCTTCGCTGCCGGTCTCACCTACGCGCTCGGCGCGGGCATGACGCCCGCTGAAGCTGTTCAGCTCGCCGCCCGCTGCGGCGCCGCCTGTCTCACCGGCCGCGGTCCGTACGCCGGACAACTCACAGCCACGCCCCGAGATGTGCGGCCTCCGATGAGGCCTCCAGGCGCCGGTTCGCAGCAGCCTCAGTGATCGGCGACCCCGCCGTCCTCCGGCACGATCGGCAGGCCCTTGGCGACCCAGGCCAGCAGGCCGCCGGTCAGGTTGAAGGCCTGGAAGCCGCTGGCGCGGAACGCCTGGGTGGTCATCGCCGAGCGGGCGCCGGAGCGGCAGTAGAAGACGATCGGGCGCTCCTGGTCGAGCTGTGCGGCGGCGGCGGTCAGGTTGGGGATCTCGACGTGGATCGCGCCCTCGATCCGGCCAGCCTCGTGCTCGTAGGGCTCGCGGACGTCGATCAGGTCGATCGCGTCCTCGTCGAGTAGGCGGCGAACGTCCTCGGGAGATAGATCCTCTTGCAGGTGCTCCAGCGAAGCCATGCCCACACCCTAATGAGGTCAGGCGAATGACCCGCTCTCGCGCTGGGTAGGCTCGGGCCATGACACGCTCTGGTTGGCAGCTCCCGGGCAAGACGGTTCTGATCACCGGCGCGGCACGGGGGATCGGCGCCGAGAGCGCGCGGCGACTGGCGGCGCGCGGGATGAAGGTCTCGCTCGTCGGGCTCGAGCCGGAGGAGCTGGCCAAGGTTGCCGCCGACTGCGGTCCCCACACCGTCTGGTTCGAGGCCGACGTCACCGACCGCGACCAGCTCCAGGTGGCGGTCGACGGGACGATCGAGCAGCTCGGTGGCATCGACTCGGTGATCGCCAACGCCGGGATCGCGATCGGGGCGCCGGTGCGGCTCGCCGATCCGGAGTCGTTCGAGCGCGTGATCGAGGTCAACCTGTTCGGCGTCTACCGCACGATCCACGCCTGTCTGCCGCAGATCGTCGAGCGTCAGGGCTACGTCCTGATCGTCGCCTCGATGGCGGCGATCCTCCACGCGGCCGGCATGGCCGCCTACTCGGCGAGCAAGGCCGGGGCAGAGGCGCTCGGCAACAGCCTGCGCGGCGAGCTGGCGGGTCACGGAGCGCGCGTCGGGGTCGGCTACTTCTCGTGGATCGACACCGAGATGGTGCGCGGCGCCGATCGCCATCCGGCGCTCGGCCCGATGCGCGCCAAGTTGCCGCCGCCGATGAACAGGACCTACCCGCTGTCCGACGTCGGCGACGCCGTCGTCGAGGGCTTCGAGCACCGCTCCGACTGGATCGGCGTGCCGAAGTGGTTGGTGCGGATCGCCCGGATCTTGCGCGGCGTCCTCATACCGTTCACCGCCAAGGGAGCTCGCGACACCTTCCCCGAGTTCGAGGCCGCGTTCGAGCGCGACATCGTCGAGCGGGGGTTGGAGGCGGCGTCGGGACCGAGCGGAAGCGGCGGTGCCGCGGCCGCCGCCCGCGACTGAGAGTCCTAGACCTCTTTGATCTCGGTGAGCACGTCGGCCACGGAGGCCTTCGCGTCGCCGAACAGCAACGACGTGTTGTCGTTGTAGAAGAGCGGATTGTCGATGCCGGCGAAGCCGGTGTTCATCGAGCGCTTGAGCACGATCACGGTGCCCGACTTGTCGACGTCGAGGATCGGCATGCCATAGATCGGGCTGCCCTCGTCGCTGCGCGCCGCCGGGTTGGTGACGTCGTTGGCGCCGATCACCAGGGTGACGTCGACCTGCGGGAACTCCGGGTTGATCTCGTCCATCTCCTTGAGCGCGTCGTACGGCACGTCGGCCTCGGCGAGCAGGACGTTCATGTGGCCGGGCATGCGGCCGGCGACGGGGTGGATCGCGTAGAGGACCTCGACGCCGCGCTTCTCGAGCTCGTCGGCGAGCTCGCGGACGGTGTGCTGGGCCTGGGCGACGGCCATGCCGTAGCCGGGCGCGACGACGACCTTGCTCGCGTAGGCGAGTTGGATCGCGACATCGGCGGCGTCGGTCGACGTATAGGACTTGTCCTCGCTGTCGTCGCCGCCGCTGGAGATCGCGGTGGCGCCGCCGAAGCCGCCCGCGACGATGCTCGGGATCGAGCGGTTCATCGCCTCGGCCATCAGCTTGGTGAGGATCGTGCCCGAGGCGCCGACGATGATGCCGCCGACGATCAGCGCGGTGTTGTCGAGCGCGATGCCGGCCGCGGCCGCGGACAGGCCGGTGAGCGCGTTGAGCAGCGAGATCACGACTGGCATGTCGGCGCCGCCGATCGGCAGCACGACCATGTTGCCGAGGATCGCGGCGGAGATCAGGATCAGCACGAACAGGCCCTCGGACTCGGAGCCGGAGGCGATCGCAATCGCCGCGGCGACGGCGGCGAGCAGCAGCAGCCCGTTGACGATCTGCTGGCCGGGGACGACGATCGGCTTGCCGGGGAGGATCTCCTGCAGCTTGCCGAAGGCGACGTTCGAGCCCCAGAAGGAGATCGAGCCGATGATCGCGGCGAAGAGGATCGGGATCAGCGTCTCGAGTGGCGGGTTGCCGCCGACCTCGAGGTAGTGGCGGTACTCGGCCCAGGAGATCAGGGCCACCGCGCCGCCGCCGACGCCGTTGAACAGCGCCACCATCTGCGGCATCGCGGTCATCTTGACCTGGCGCGCCGCCGGGACGCCGACGATCACGCCGATAGCCACGCCGAGCGCGATCAGGCCGTAGTCGCCGGTCGAGGGGGTGAGCAGCGCGCCGAGCACCGCGAAGCCCATGCCGACCGCGGCGATCATGTTGCCCTGGCGGGCCGTAGACGGCTTAGTCAGCCGCTGCATGCCGACGATGAACAGCGTGAAGGCGACGATGTACAGGACGTTGATGAAGTCCTGGTCCGTCAGGAAGCTGGCTACGGGAAGGATCACTTCGACGCCTCGGCCTTCTTAGGCTCGGGGCGCTTCTTGAACATCTCCAGCATCCGGTCGGTGACCAGGAAGCCGCCGACGACGTTGATCGTGCCGAAGGCGATCGCGATCACCAGCAGCAGGTCCTCCAGGAACAAAATTGTGATCTCGGTGATCAGGTCCATGTGATTACCTCGGGACCTCCGGTCCCTTGTTGGTCGGGCTACCGGCTGCGCCGGTGGACGCGGCGGGCGCGCTGGCGGCGGCCTTGGCGCCCTCGTGCACGATCTCGCCGTCGCGCGTGATGCAGGCGCCGGCGATCACCTCGTCCTCGAAGTCGAGCTTGAAGTTGCCCTCGTCGTCGACCATCAGGCCGAGCAGCGCCTGGATGTTCTTCGAGTAGAGCTGGGAAGCGTGGTCGGGCATCGTCGCCGGCAGGTTCTCCGTGCCGACGATCTTCACGTCGTGGCGGACGACGGTCGTCGCGGGCTCGGTCAGCTCGCAGTTGCCGCCGGTCTCGGCGGCGAGGTCGACGATCACGGCGCCCGCGGGCATCCGCTTGACGGCGTCCTCGATGATCAGCAGCGGGGCCTTGCGGCCCGGGACGGCAGCGGTCGAGATGACGATGTCCATCTGGGCGATCACGTCGGCGAGCGCCTCGCGCTGGCGCTGCTGCTCCTCATCGGTCAGCGCGCGGGCGTAGCCGCCGGCGTCCTCGGCGTCCTCGAGGCCGATGTCGAGCTCGACGAAGCGGGCGCCGAGCGACTCGATCTGCTCCTTGACGGCCGAGCGGACGTCGAAGGCGGAGACGACGGCACCGAGGCGGCGCGCGGTCGCGATCGCTTGCAGGCCGGCGACGCCGGCGCCGAGCACCAGCAGCTTGGCCGGGCGGATCGTGCCGGCGGCGGTCGTGAGCATCGGGAAGAAGCGGCCGAGCTCCTGCGCGGAGATCAGCGCGGCGCGGTAGCCAGCGACCGTGGCCTGAGAAGAGAGGGCGTCCATCGACTGGGCGCGCGTGATGCGCGGCACGGCCTCCATCGCGAAGGCGGTCACGCCAGCGTCGGCGAGGCCCTTGGCGACCTCCCCGTTGGTCAGCGGCTGGAGGTAGGCGATCAGCGCCGAGCCGCGCTGCAGGCGGCCAATCTCCTCGGCGCTCGGCGGCTGGACCTTTGCGACGACGTCACCGGAGAAGCCGGCGCCGGGCTCGAGCTTCGCGCCGGCCTCCTCGAGTGCGGAGTCGAGGATGTGGGCGGCTGCGCCCGCGCCAGGCTCGACCACTACGTCGATCCCTCCGGCGGTCAGCTTCTTGACCACCTCCGGGACGATCGCGACGCGCGTCTCGCCCGGGGCGGACTCCTTTGGCACTGAGAGCTTCATCGGGGCGGCGGAAGCCTAATGGCTTTGCGCTTTGGCCGCCATCCGCTCGGCGGAGGGGCGCTGAACGTCCCATGCCAAGCCGACTTTCTCGAGCCCGCGGATGACCAGCGCCGAGACGTCGACCTGCCACCAGCGCAGGCCGTGGTGGGCCGAGGTCGGGAAGGCGTGGTGGTTGTTGTGCCACGACTCGCCGAACGACAGCGGGGCGAGCCAGAGCAGGTTGCGCGACTCGTCGTCGGTCGGGTAGTCGCGGCGGCCGAAGAAGTGGCAGAGCGAGTTGATGCTGTAAGTGACGTGGTGCAGGATCAGCATCCGCATCAGGCCTCCCCAGAGCAGGCCGGTCAGGCCGGCGAGCAGCGTGCCGCCGATCGCCCAGCCGAGCAGGAACGGCAGCAGCAGGCCGATCAGCACCCAGATGAAGAACGTGCGGTCGACGTACGCGATCGCCGGGTCCTTCATCAGGTCGGGCGCGTAGCGCTCCTTGTTGGCGCGGTCGGTGTGGATGAATAGCCAGCCGACGTGGGCGTGGAAGAGGCCGCGCAGCGCACCCTTCAGCCCATGACCGTGGTCGACGTGCGGGCTGTGCGGGTCGCCCGGCTGGTCGGCGAAGGCGTGGTGCTTGCGGTGGTCGGCGACCCAGGAGATCACCGGCCCCTCGATCGCCATTGAGCCCATCGCCGCGAACGTGAAGCGCAGCCACGGCTTTGTCTTGAACGCGCGGTGGGTCAGCAGGCGGTGGAAGCCGACCGTGATGCCGAGCCCGCAGATCGGGTAGACGATCGCGAAGACGATGATGTCGCTCCAGCTCAGCGCCTCGTCCCAGAGCTGCCAGCCGACGAGGATCAGCCCGAGGAACGGCAGCACGGTGATCGTACCGGTCAGGAAGCGATCGAGCGTCTCGTTCGCGGTCGGCTGGATGTCGTCCGGGCCCGGAGCGGGGCGAGCCGGCTCGGTCTCCAAGGTCGCTCCGGTGATCACGCGCGGGAGCGTACCGGGCGCGCTAGCCTGCCGCTGATGGCGAAGCGCGTTGGAGTCTCGGTCGCCCTGCTGCTGAGCGCGGTGCTGCTCGGTGGGTGCGTTGCCTTTACCTCGTTCACCAGTGAGCAGGCGGACATCGTTGGCAAGCTCCGTTTGACTCTCGGCATCTGCAAGGTCGACCTGGCCAGCTTCTTTGGTCAGGACCATCCGGGCTGCGACATCCCGACGAATGGCGGCGAGACGCTAGTCAACGACGGTCATGCCCAGGTTCTGCTCGGATTCCGGGTCCCGGTTGGAACGGGAGCGGCCTCGTCCGCAAGCGGTACGACGAACGCTGCGCCATCTGATGTCATCAACTTCGAGCGGAGCGCTGAGTACGAGGCTGAGCTGACTCGATTGCTCCCACCCGCTGCCGGCAAGATGTGGATCGGCTACCTGTCCGACGACTACTCCTACGCGGGCGGAGCCGATGGCACGCCTGCGCGGCAGGCGTCGAGCGTGGTCGAGTTCGAGCTTCCGCGGCCCCAGGATGGAGGGCCTTTCGTCGGTCCACTCCAAATGCGCCCTGTGGTCGGCGCGCGCGCGGTGACCGCGGAGCAATCCGCAAATCGCCCCGTCAGTTGTGGCAGCTCCCCGTTTCAGGTGACGGACGAGAGCACGATCTGCGTAGACAACCCTCTGGACGAGCAGATCAACTCGGAGTTCAACTTCCAGACGCGCGACTTCGGCGTGCTCGCGGGCAAGGCGACGGCGAGCCCGGGGCAGACGGTCTCGTTGCCGTTCAACGTGCGCGGGGCTGGTGCGTTGCCGGCGGGGCTGACGGCGGCGCTGAGCGCGTCTACGACGCTGCCGGGCGCCGGCGCGGTGACGCCGAGCGTCGGCAGCGCGGCGCTGTCGAACGGCTCGGACACGCGGGTGACGGTTCCGGTGACGATCCCGAAGAACGCTGGGCCTGGCGTGTTCGACGTCTCGGTTACCGGGCGGCTGGACAACGGCCAGACCCGGACGGGCGTCGCGAAGCTGGCGGTGCGCGACCGGCAGAAGCCGGTGCTGACGAAGGCGAAGGCCAAGCCGAAGCGGTTCAAGGCGGCGACGCGGCGTAAGCCGAAGCGCGGGACGAACGTGACGTTCACGCTCAGCGAGGCGGCGAGCGTGCGGCTGACCGCCGAGCGCTGCGCCAAGCGCAAGCGCGGCCGCTGCGTGCGTTGGAAGGCGCTGAAGGGCGGGCTGACGAAGGCGGGCGTCAAGGGCGCGAACAAGGTTCGCTTCAACGGCCGGCTGCGCGGCAAGGCGCTGGCGGCAGGCGCTTACCGGCTGGCGCTGAAGCCGACCGACGCCGCCGGGAACGTCGGCAAGGTCGTCCGCGCGACGATCGTCATCCGCGGCTGAGGGCTCGTCGAACGTTCGTAAGGATCACTGGCCTGACAATCCTTCGCTCGGTCGCTCGCCGGGCGGTACAGCGCGCCGGCCGGACTCTGGACAGGCTGGACTTGTCTATTGAGCGGTTGCCAGCGACGATGAGGACATGACTGGAGCCGCTACAGCCGCGTCCGGGCCGGAGACCGGGGCTCGGACCCTGTCGAACTACATCGGCGGTGAGTGGCGCGAGCCGATCGCCGCGGCGACGCAGGAGAGCCGCAACCCCGCGACGGGTGAATTGCTTGCGCAGGTGCCGCTGTCGGGCGCCGCCGACGTCGACGCGGCAGCGCGGGCGGCGCGCGAGGCGTTTCCGGGCTGGCGGGCGACGTCGCCGCTGAAGCGCGCGCGGGCGGTGTTCGCGCTGCGCGACCTGCTCGACGCGCACCGCGACGAGCTGGCGCGGATCGTGACGACCGACATGGGCAAGACGCTGGCCGACGCCGCCGGCGAGGTCGGGCGCGGGATCGAGTCGACCGAGGCGGCCTGTGCGGCGCCGCACATGCTCAAGGGCGACACGCTCGAGGGTGTCGCAAGCGGGCTCGACGTCGAGATGGTGCGCCAGCCGGTCGGCGTGATCGGGGCGATCACGCCGTTCAACTTCCCGGCGATGATCCCGCTCTGGTTCCTGCCCTACGCGGTCGCCTGCGGCAATACGTTCGTGCTCAAGCCGTCGGAGGCCGACCCGCTGTGCTCGGCGAGGCTGTTCGAGCTGATCGACGGCGCGGGGATCTTCCCGCCGGGCGTGGTCAACCTCGTCCACGGTGGGCGCGACGCGGTCGGGGCGCTGCTCGACCATCCCGACCAGCTCCAGCGGCTGCGAGACGACCGGAGCCTG
>CBFGZN010000094.1:0-9406 GCA_965653255.1 uncultured Solirubrobacterales bacterium
GGGCGCGGCCTCGTCGTGATCGTCGCCGGCCTCGACGCCACGTTCGATGCCCAGCCGTTCGAACCGTTGCCGTCGCTGATGGCGCTCGCTGAGCGCGTCGAAGACCTCGCCGGTGTCGCGCACCAGCGAGCGTGTCGCGACGTCCTGGCGCTTCAGGATGCGGATCACGTCCTCGCTGTCCTGCGCAAACGGGGTGAGGTTGGCCAGCGCGGCGTTGAGCGCGGCGCCGCGGTCGCCGACCGCCCGCCCCTGCTCGTCCATCCAGTTGCTGAACGCGCGCCGCGTGTCGGGATCGAAGGCGCGGAAGATCTCGTCGAGCTCGACCGTCGGCGACACAGCGCCCGCCGGCAGCTTCCCGCCGTCGGGCAGCATCCGCGAGTCGCCGACACCGGGGGTCAGCTCGACGTAGGTCTCGCCGAGCAGCGTCTTCTGACGCAGGATCGCCTTGGTGTCGACGGGGATCGGAGCGAACTCGTCCTGCAGCTCGATCGTCGCGTCGGTGACGCCCGTTCGCGGGTTGGCCTCCTTCGTCTTGACCTTGCCGACGTTGACACCGGAGATCCGCACGTCGGCCTCCTGGGTCAGCTGGCCGGCCTCGGGGAACGCGATCTGGAAGCGGTAGCCCTCGGCGCGCAGCGGGATCGGCCCGCCGAAGGTCAGCCAGAGGTAGAGCAGGATGCCGACGCAGGCCGCCGTGAAGCCGACCATCGCGAGCACGCCGTATCTCGAGGTCTGCTTGACCATCGCTACGGCACCGCCTCGGGACAGACCTCGCTTTGGCGCGGGGCGTTGAGCAGCTGGATCAGGACGTTCAGCGACGGCGTCGTGGCACCGATCTGGTCGAGCACGCCGAGCCCGCTGCACGAGACCAGCACGATGCCACGCCGGATCGGTCCGTGGGCGTCCTGGGTGCCCCAGAGCGTCGCGGCGTTGTGGTTGGCCCACGACCCCCAGAACAGGTAGCCCTCCTCACGGCCGGGCGGGTTGTAGGCGATCGTGTTCAGCAGCGAGTTGACGACGCGCACCGTCTTGGTCAGCCGCGGCGTGACGATCGCCAGATCCGCGGCCGCACTGCGCAAATCGCGCACTGTCGGCTGGACGTCGCGCGCGAACGGCCGCAGCTCGTTGCGGATCACCGGCGTGGTCGTGCGCAGGAACGGCCGCGCCTGGACCAGCGACGGCCCGAGCGCCCGCGCGCCCGGGCGCAGCGCCTGCAGCGCCGGTCCGAGATTGGCGGCCAGGGCGTCGACGCCCTGTAGCGTCGAGGCCGTCTGGTCGAGCGTCCCGGGGAGCTCGCGCAGCGCCGCGCGCAGGCTGGTGTCCTGGCGCGCGATCGCCGCGAAGTTCGCGTTCGCCGAGTCGACGAAGCCGGCGAGCTGGGTGTCCTTGTCGCCGAGCTCGTTGGCCAGCAGCTGGAAGTTGTGGACGACGCGCTGGAGGTTGCGGCGGCGGACGATCAGCCGCTTGGTGATCCGCTCGGTGTCGCGCGTCGTCGGCTCGAACCGCTTCAGCGTTTGGCGCAGGCGCGCCGGGCTGTTGCCGGCGAGCGCCTCGGCGCCCGAGTTGAGCAGGATGCGCAGGTAGTCGCGCGTGTCGCCGTCGAGCGAGGCGAGGATCTCATCGGGGTTGACGTCGGGCAGCGTGTTGTCGACCGGGACGCGACCCCCCTCCGGGATCTCCCCGGCAGCCGGCGTGCCGGGGTCGAGACTGAGGTACATGTCCTTCAGCCCGGTCTTCGGCCGCAGCAGGATCGTCGCGTCCTTGTAGATCGGTGCGTGCTCGCGCTTGATCTTCATCTCGACCAGCGCACGGCCGTCCTCGAGCCGCACGCTGCCGATGTCGCCGACCTCGACGCCGGCGATCGCGACCGTCTGCCCCTGGCCGGGGACGACCGCCTGCGAGGTCTGCAGCTCGGCGTCGACGGTGTAGAAGTCGGTCCCGACCAGCGGCACCCAGGCCGGCAGGTAGAAGCGTTGGTTGGACAGGATGTAGCCGCCGATCGCCAGCCCGACGATCACCAGGAAGACCAGCGCGGCCAGGGAGCGCGCGTGCTTGCGCAGCTGGACCATCATGGCCCGCCTCCCAGCCGCGTGTCGTTGAGGTTCGGGCGCTGCTGCTTGGCGCAGACAGCGGTCCGGTTGTACGGCGGACGCTGCGCGGGCCGCGCCGGCCGCGTGCCGAGCGGCGGAGCGACCGCGTTGCCGAACAGCGGCCCGACGCCGGGTAACGAGCCGGTCGAGACCGTCTGGGCGCCGCCGCCGGGCTGGAAGCGGGTGTAGGGCCCGTTGCCGTCGAAGTTCTGCGACTCGCCCGACAACCCGACGAGACCCTGGAAGAACTCCTTGTAGTTCTCCACCCCGGTGGTCAGCGGCGGGTCCTGGATCACGACGTCGCCGGTCGGCAGGATCGTGTTCAGCAGGCAGCGGTCGACGAGGTCGACCTGCGGCAGCAACTGAACGGTGCCGTCGGTCGCCTCGGCGAGATCGGCGGTCGCCGGTTTCAACACCTTGACGAGCCCCTGCAACTCGGGCGGCGAGACCAGCTTGCGCGTCTGACGGACCCAGGGGAACGCGGCGTCGATCGTCGCAGCGGTCTGGTTGACGCCCGGCAGGATCTCGCGGGCGAAGGCGCGCGTCGGCGGGAAGGCGGCGTTGAGGCTGTCGAGCGCCGGGTTGGCGGCGTCGAGCAGCTGTGGCAGCTCACGGATCGTCGCGCGCAGGTCGTCCTGCTCCGAGGCGAGCGCGCCGGTCGTGATGTTGAGGTTGGTGATCAGATCCTGCAGCTCGGCCTCGTGTCCCTCGAGCTCGCGCGACACGCGCGCTCCGCCGCGGATCAGCTTCGACAGGTCGTGCGGCTCGACGCCGAGCAGCGCCTGGTTGACGACGGCCAGCCCGCGCAGCGCCCCCGGCGCGTACTTCAGTGACTGGTTGCCTGCCTCCGCCGCCGTCTTGCCGCGCACCGCGGGGACCTGGGTCGCGTCCTCGGCGGCGGTCGGCTCGCCCGAGAGCGCCTCGCCATAGCCCCGTACGAGCGTCCGCAGATCGTCGCGCGCATTGCTCTTCAGCACGCCGAGCACCTGGTCGAGCTGGACCGGCGCTGCGGTCTGGGTGATCGGGATCGTGTCGCCCTCGTCGAGCTGCTCGCCCTCGGGCGTCCCGGGCTCGAGATCGACGAAGAAGTTGCCCTCGAGGAAGATCCGCGGCCGGATCTTCAGCCGGGCGTCGGAACGGATCGGCAGCGCCTCGTCGTCGAGCTCCATCGTCACGACCGTGGCGGTCGAGTCTTCGCTGGCCGCCTCGACCTTGGTCACCTTGCCGACGTCGACGCCGGCGATCCGCACCGGCGACCGCAGACCGACGTTGGCGGTATCCGCGAAGACCGCCTTCAGCTCGTATCCGGAGCGGAATGGGATGCCGTTGAAGGCGACGAACAGCCCGACGGCGACGACCGCCACCGTCAGCACGCCGGCGACGACCTTCGAGACGCCGCGACGGTTCCAGGGGTAGCCCTCCTTCATCGCGTGTCACCTCCCGTCGACGACAGCGACGGGCCGCTCTGGCCGCTCGTCACGGTCCCCTGGTTGCCGGGGACGTTGCCGATCCGCGTCTGGCCGACGACGAAGTCCTCGTTGCCGGCCTCGCACTCGCGCGTCTGGCCGGGCGCGGCGGTGTTCGGGAAGGGGTTCGAGTGAAGGTGGTTGTCGATGCCGGGCCCATTCGCGGGCGCGCTCGACGGGAAGCCCTCGGAGTTCGGCCCGACCGGCGTCGCGACGATGATGAAGCGCTGCCAGGTTCCGTTGGAGTCGCCCTCCGAGAGCAGGCTCGAGATGTTGCGGAACCACAGCGTTGGGTAGTTGCAGACGGTCTGTGCCGGCGTCAGGAACGCTACCGTCGGCTTCAGGACCTTGGTCGTGTCGCGCAGCCGGCGCACGCCGAGCGGCACCAGCGGGTCGTCGGCGAACTCGGCCAGTGCGTCGAAGACGCTCGCCAGCTGACGGTTCAGCGGCGGCGTCTTCGGCAGCGTGCGCGTTCCGATCTCGAGCGCGTCGGCGAGCACCGGCGCCGAGGTCGGCAGCGTGCGGAACCCTGGGCGCAGATCGCGGAACAGCGCAGTCGAGTTGCGCACGAACGGGCGCTGCTTCGGGAACTCGGCGGTGCCGACGGTAAACGTCTCCGGCGACTCGGAGATCGTCTCCTGGATGAACGGCCGCGCCACCCCGGCCAGCGCCGCGAAGGTCGTGTCGAGATTCGCGAACAGCGCCGCCTGGGTCTCGGCGACCGGCGCGACCTCGGCCGCAGTCGCCCCGAGCGCCCGGAACAGTCGGTCGAGTCGCGTGCGCGGGTCGGCGAGGTTCGCCATCACGGGCTCGATGTCGGTGACCAGTGGGCGCAGGCTCGCGATCGCCTCGTTGAGGTCCGGTCCACGCCCGGCGAAGCCAGTGCCGAAACCCTGCAGCGAAAGCTGGATCCCGCGCCGGGTGCGGGTGTCGAACATGTTGAGCAGCTCGTCGAGCTCGACCGGCGTCGGCGTCGCCTGGGTGACGGGAACGGTGGCACCCTCCTCGTAGCCGGCGCGCGAGCTGCCGGGCGTCAACGCGACGTACTTGAGTCCGAGCGCCGAGACCGGCCGCACCACGAACGTCGAGTCGATCGGCAGCGGGTCGAGGTCGTTGTCGAGCTTCATCTCGACTTGCGCCACGCTCTTGCCACCGGCGTCACGGACGGCGGTCACGTCGGTGACCGCTCCGACGCGGGCGCCGCCGATCCGCACCTCGTTGCCGGGCACGAGGTTGGCGGCGTTCGGCAGCCGCGCCCCGAGCTTGTAGGTCGGCACGAACGGCAGGCCCGAGTTCGCGTTGTAGGAGAGGAAGATCGCGACGAGAACGACCAGCAGCGTCACCGACCCGACGAGCACGGGGTTGGCGGCGAGTCCGTGACGGCGGCGATCGTTCATCGACCGTCTCCCAGCAGGTAATCGAGCAGCGGATCGGCGGCTCCGTCGAGCCCGGGCGACGGGCCGCCGGCGCCCTCGCGAATCCGGTTGACGTTCTGCTTGCCCTCAGCGATCTGCTCGGCCAGCGTCTGCACCGCGGGATCGCCGCCCGGGGGCACGCTGCCGGTCGTCGGACCGTTGTCCGTTCCCTTCGCGCCCAGCTTCGCCAGCTCGGCGAGCGCCGGCGCGAGGTCGTCGTCGGACGTGCTCGTCGCCCGCGTCTGGGTGAAGTTCGAGTTGCAGCCGCTCGCCGGCCGGATCGCGTAGAGCGCGCATAGATTGACGCTGAGTCCCGCGCGCAGGTAGTGGCCGATGCCGTCGAAGCCGTTGATCGCGAGCGTCTGGAAGAACAGGTAGTCGGCCAGCCGCTCGATCCCGCCGGTCTTGTCGAACGAGGCGGTGAACTTGTCGAGGTTCGTCGAGACCGGCTTGGCTTGACGGGCGAAGTCGCCGAGGTCCTGGATCAGCGGTCGCGTCTCGATCAGCGCCGGCCGGCCGGTCAACGTCGCCTGTCCGAGGCTGACCAGCGACGGCGTCGCCGCGCTCGAGAACGGGCCGATCTGCTCAATGATCCACGAGAGGTCGGGACCAGCGATCCGCATGTCGCGAGCGACTGGCGTGCCCTGGTCGGCAAAGCCCTCAAGGTCGGCCATCAGCGGGCGCAGCTGACGCAGGAAGCCCGGCAGCCGCTGGATGCCGAGCTCGATGTCGGCGCTGCGCTCGGCGGTCGCCTGGCCGGTCGCGTTGGCGTTGCGGATGAACCCGGCGACGCGCTTGCGCTCTCGCGCAAGCGGCGCCAGCGCAATGTCGGAGTCGCGCGCGAGATTGGCCAGCACGCGGTTCTGGCGGGCCAGGATCGCCAGCACGCGGTCGGTCTCGCGCAGTGCCGGGTTGGCGCGGCGGATCAACTCGTTGAGATCCTCGCCGCGACCGGCAAGACCGGCGCCCAGCTCATCGAGCAGGATCGTCAGCCGCTCCCGGAACGGCAGCCGCATGATGTCGTTGATCAGGTCGAGATCGACTGGCGAGCTCGTGTGGGAGAGCGGCAGCAGATGTTGCCCCTCGCCGTCGCCCTGCTCGATCTCCGGCAGCTCCGGCGAGCTGGAGTCGCCCGGATCGCACTCGACGTACTTCTCGCCGATCAGCGACTGCGGACGGATCGTGCAACGCGCGTCCTCATGGAACGGCGTGAAGCCGTCGTCGTCGATCGCCAGGACCGCGACGGCCTTGTTGTCGTCGGTCACGTCGAGCGACTCGATCGTCCCGACCGGCGCGCCGGCGACCTTGACCTCCTCGCCCGGGACCGCCGAGGAGACGTTGTCGAAGGTCGCGCGCACGCGGTAGCCGTCGTCATTGCCGCCGGCTGCGACGAGCACCAGCGCGAGCAGCACGAGCGCCGCGATCACCAGGGCTGTGACGAGCCGTCGCATCAGCCACCCGGAGGACTGGTCGAGGGATCGCAACCGGGAGCGGCGATCGGCGCCGAGCCGTCGGGCGCGGGCTGCATCGCCCCGCCGGGGCAACGGCGGTACTGCGACTTCTCGAAGCCGTCGAGCCGGTTCGCCGGCGTGACCGGCGTCAGCAGCCCGGTGACGTCGTTGACGCTGAACGGGCTGAACATCGGCTGGATCCGCGCGTAGTGGCCGTTCGCGTCGTAGGCGGCCGCAGCCTGACCGAACTTCGTGAACCAACCGGCGAGATCGGGCGTGTACTGGCGCAGCGTGTCAACGACGTTCGCCGAGCGGTTCATCGTCCGGATCGCCCGCGGGAAGACCGTGCTGGTGAGCTGCGCGAGCCGCGGCAGCTTGGCTGTCAGGTTGATCAGGTCGTTGTTCGGCCCCGGCTTGCGGATCAGGAGGCGCAGGTCACGGACCGTCGGCTCGGCGTCGGCGACCAGCGGGCGCACCTTGCGCAGGAACGGCGCCAGCTCGACCGTCGCCGGCTTGCTCGCCGCGACGAGCGGGTCGAGATCGTCGAGCGTCGAGCGCAGGTTGACGAAAGTCGTGTTCGCCTTGCGCAGCGTGCCCGGCAGCACCGCCAGCGCGCGCGACAGCGACGCGTTCTCGTCGCCGATCGCGGCCGCGGTCGTGTTCGCGTTGCCGACCAGGCTGGCGAGATCGCCGCGCCGCTGGGCGACGGCGCGCATGATCCGCGAGGTGTCGACCAGGAAGCGGTCGAAGACACCGTCGTCGTAGACGAGCTCACGAGTCAGGCGCGATGTCGAGCTGAGCGCCGGGCTGAGGTAGCGCAGCGCCTCGTTGGCCTGCTTCGAGCGACCGCCGTAGTAGATCGCCTGACCGGCGATCAGCTGCTGCAGGCCGCGGCGCGTCTTGGGATCGAAGGTGTTGAAGAGGTCGTCGAGATCGACCGGCGCGGTGGTCTCGTCGACACCGATCCGCCCACCGTCGGGAATCTCGGCGGCGTTGTTCGGACCGGGCTGTAACGCGACGAAGCGGTTGGCGATCCCCGACAGCGAAGGCGATCGGATCGTCGCGGTCGTGCCCTCGTGCAGCGGCGTGATCTCGTCGTCGTCGACCTTCAGCTCGACGACCGCCTGCGAGCGATCGTCGAGGCCGATCTTCTCGATCGTGCCGATCGGTCGCCCGCCGACCCGCACCTGATTTCCCTTCACGAGCTGGCCGGCGTTGTCGAAGACCGCCGTCACTCGGTAGCCGCCCCCGCCACCGAACATCAGCAGCACGACCAGGATCGCCGCCCCGATCAGAGCGGCGAGTGCGATGAAGCGCGCTGGACCAACCCCGCGATCTGCGGAATCGGTTGCTGGGGTGAGCTTCGCTCCCTCGCTGGTCAAATAACGGTCCCGGAAGATCGGCACCGCCCGCACTGGGCAGTATGACCTTCCTCCTACCCGTTTGCGCCAGTTCGCATTCAGGGAGACGCGCTATTACGCCCCTTGGGGCGAGGCATCACTCCATGCCGAGAGGTCCGCGAGCCTCACCGGAGAGGAACTGGCGGACGAACTGGTTCGGCGAGTTGAACAGCTCACTGGCCGGACCGGACTCGACGATGCGGCCCTTCCAGAGAACCGCGAGGTAATCGGCGACGCGACGTGCGCTCATGATGTCGTGGGTGATCACGACGTAGGCGCCGCCGTTCTCGGCGTGGACCTCCTGGATCAACTCGCAAAGCAGCGCGGTGCGGACCGGGTCGAGGCCGGAGTCCGGCTCGTCGAAGAGCACGATCTGCGGGTCGAGCACTAACGCGCGAGCGAACCCGGCGCGCTTGCGCATGCCGCCCGAGAGCTCGTTCGGCATCTTGTCGACGGCACCGGCGAGACCGACCTCGCGCAGGCGGCGGTTGCAGATCTCGGCGATCTCCTCCTCACCCTTGTCGGTGTGCTGACGGAGCGGGAAGGCGACGTTGTCGAAGACGTTCATCGAGCCGAACAGCGCGCCGTCCTGGAACAACACGCCGAACTTCTTGCGCATCTCGAAGAGGTCGTCGTCTGCCATGTTCGGCACCGACTCGCCGTGAACGAGAACGTCGCCCTCGTCGGGGTAGAGCAAGCCGACCATGTGCTTGATGCAGACCGACTTACCGGTGCCCGACGGACCGATGATCATCGAGATCTGGCCCTCGGGGATACCGAAGTTGAGGCCGTTGAGGACGGTGTTGCGGCCGAAGGACTTCTTGACGTCGATGAACTCGACAGCGTCGGTCGAGCCGTGCTCGCGGTTGACGCCCTCGTGCCACTGGTAGGGGTGCTCGCCCTCGCGCGTCTGGTCGAGGATGTTCGCCGGGATGTCTTCGTGCCGCTCGTCGATCATCGGCGAACGCTGGGGCTGCTCGGCGGTCGCCGCCTCGGGGGCGGGATCGGCGCCGGTCTCGGCCTCGACCTCGTCGATGTAGTCGTTGTCGCGCTGATCGTCAGACATCTGCAACTCCTCCTCGGCCCGTCATCCGCCGATCGGCGCTCGCGGGTTGGTACCCCAGAATACCTGCGTGCCGAGCATGCCCACGACGTGCACGAGCACGGTGTTGAGCACCATCGACTTCGCCGTCGCTGTGCCGACACCGACCGATCCGCCGCCTGCCGTATAGCCGTAGTAACAGCCGACGAGCACGATCACTGTCGCCATCGCCATCCCCTTGATCGTGCTGTAGAGCAGATCGGGAGGGTTTTGGAACATCCAGAAGATCAAGAAGTAGCCGCCCGACGAGACCTCGCCTATCTGCTCGACCACGGCTAAGTAGCTCGCGAAGAAACCGGCGCCGACGGCGGCGATGTACATGAACGGCAGCACGATCCAGGCCGCGAGCAGGCGTGTCGAGCAGAGGAAGGTCAGTGAGCTAATGCCCATCACCTCGAGCGCGTCGATCTCGTCCGAGATCCGCATGGCCCCGATCTCGGCGACCAGACCACAGCCGACCTTCGAGGAGAGGATCCAGCCCC
>CBFGZN010000095.1:0-9278 GCA_965653255.1 uncultured Solirubrobacterales bacterium
ATTCGTTCGAACTGCGTCTTGATGGCGTCACCTCGTTCGGCGGCAAGAAACCCCGCGCGGTGGTCGTTACGGCGGCGCCGTCGGCCGCGAAGCGGCCGGTGCCGAACATGGTGGTGGTCCTGGGATCGACGAACACGATGTACGCGAGGTAGGCCAGGCCCACGGCGGCGGCCCCGCGGTCGAGCTGCTTTGATCCGCGGCATGGGGGCACACCGCGAGGAGGGTCGATTCGAGGGAGTCGGCGGCCTGGAGATCTACTGGCAGGCTTGGCTTCCCGCGGGCCCACCAAGCGCGATCGTGACGATCGCCCACGGCGGCGCCGAGCACAGCGGCCGCTACGCCTGGACCGCCGCACAGCTGAACGCACGCGGTTACGCCGTCTACGCGATCGACCACCGCGGCCACGGCCGCTCGGGGGGATCGCGTGCTTACGTCGACCGGATCGACAACGCCGTCACCGACCTGCACACGCTCACCGACCTAGCCCGCGAACGCCACCCCGAGTTGCCGCTCGTGCTGCTCGGGCACAGCATGGGCGGGCTGATCTCGCTGTCCTACGCGCTGCGCTACCAGGACGAGCTGAACGCCCTGGCGTTGTCGGCTCCACTGGCAGTCCTCGAAGCAAACCCAGTGGCGCGGGTCGCGGTCCGCGCGCTGTCCATGGTCGTGCCACGGCTGCCGATCTACAAGATCGACGGCACGACGGTCAGCCGCGACCCCGAGGTCGTACGCGCCTACGACGAGGACCCGCTCAACTATCGCGGCATGCTGCCGGCGCGCACCGTCGGCGAGATCGCCGCGATGGTCGCCGCCAACGCCCCGCGGTTGCCGGAGCTGACGCTGCCGATCCTCACCGTCTACGGCAGCGGCGACCGGCTCGTCGACAACGCGGGCAGCAAGCTCGTCGACGAGCGCTCGAGCAGCGACGACAGCACGCTGATCGCCTACGACGGCCTCTACCACGAGGTGCTCAACGAGCCCGAGCGCGATCGCGTGATCGCCGATGTGGCTGGCTGGATCGACGCGCGCACGCATAGAATCGCCGCGTGACCATGACCGAGATCGCCACCACCACCGGAATCGCCGACCTACTGCCACGAGCGGCGGCCAAGCACGGCTCGAGCGTCGCCGTGATGTTCAACGACGGCGGCTGGAAGACACGTAGCTTCAGCGAGGTCGGCGACACGGTGCGCGAGCTCGCCAAGGGCCTGATGGCGCTCGGCGTCGAGAAGGGCGACAAGGTCTCGATCCTCGCCAACACGCGCCCCGAGTGGAGCTACTACGACTTCGCGGCACTGTCAGCCGGTGCGACGGTCGTGCCGATCTACCAGACGAATTCGCCCGAGGAGTGCCAGTACGTCCTCGCGGACTCCGACGCCAAGGTCGTCGTCGTCGAGGACGAGTCGCAGCTCGAGAAGGTCCGGGCCGTGCGCGACACGCTGCCGAAACTCGAGCACGTGATCCTGATGGTCGGCACCGCCGGCGACGCGATCTCCAGCGACGACGTGATCGAGCGCGGCAAGGCGATCGCCGACGGCGACTGGGTCGCCCGCTACGAGTCGATCACCGGCGACGACATCTGCACCTTCATCTACACGTCGGGCACCACCGGCCCGCCGAAGGGCTGCGTCATCTCGCACGCCAACTACCGCGCGATGGTCGACATGGTGGTCAGCGAGAACGTCGTCGCCTCAGGCGACGTCGTCTACCTGTTCCTGCCGCTCGCCCACTCGTTCGCGCTGCTGATCCAGTTCGCGGTGCTCGAGCTCGGCTCGACGATCGCCTACTGGTCGCGCGACCCGAAGCTGATCATCGACGACGTCGCCGCGGTCAAACCGAGCTACCTGCCGTCGGTGCCGCGCATCTTCGAGAAGATTTACACCAAGGCGACCGCCGCCGAGGGCGCCAAGAAGAAGATCCTCGACTGGTCGATCGCGACCGGCCGCAAGTACCGCGAGGCCGAGCGCGCCGGCCGCAAGCCCGGCTTCCTGCTCGAGCGCCAGTACGCGCTCGCCGACAAGCTCGCGCTGCACAAGATCCGCAACCTGTTCGGCGGCAACGTCCGCCTCTGCGTCACCGGCGCCGCGCCGATCAGCCAGGAGATCCTCGAGTTCTTCTGGGCCGCCGGCGTGCTGATCCTCGAGGGCTACGGTATGACCGAGACCTCGACCGCCGCGTCGATCAACCGGCCCGACAACTTCAAGTTCGGCACCGTCGGTCTGCCGTTCCCGGGCGTCGAAGTGAAGATCGCCGACGACGGCGAGATCTGCGTCGCTGGCCCGAACATTTTCCAGGGCTACCACAAGAAGGACGACGCGACGCGCGAGACGCTCGTCGACGGCTGGCTGCACACCGGCGACCTCGGCGAGGTCGACAGCGAGGGCTTCGTCAAGATCACCGGCCGCAAGAAGGACATCATCATCACCGCCGGCGGCAAGAACATCACCCCGGCGAACTTCGAGGGCGACATGAAGCAGCACGCGCTCATCAGCCAGTGCGTGATGGTCGGCGACCGCCTCCCCTACCTCACTGCCCTGGTCACGCTCGACCCCGAGGAGGCACCGGAGTACGCGCAGGCGAACGGCCTGCCGACAGACCTCGCCGCACTCACCACGAGCCCCGAGGTCAAGGCCGAGCTCGAGCGTCACATGGGCGAGGTCAACAAGAAGTACGCCCAGGTCGAGCAGGTCAAGAAGCTGACGATCCTCGCGCATGACCTCTCCCAGGAGACGGGCGAGCTGACACCCACGCTGAAGGTCAAGCGCGCGGTCGTCGTCGACAAGTACGCCGGCGAGATCGAGGCGATGTACTCGAAGTAGCTCAGCCGATCGCGGCAGCGATGCGCTCGGCTAGCCAGAGGTCGCAGAGCCAATCGCCCGCGGAGCTGGAGGAGCGGTAGACGATCAGACCGTCGGGGCTGCCCTCGACCTTGACGCCCTTCCAGCGTTTGGACTTGGGCAGGGAGCTGAGGGAGCGGCCGATGCCGGCGGGGCTGCCGGGGTCGGCGCGGAGGCGGCCGTTCTTGAAGCCGACGTCGAAGTCGGGCAGCGGGATGCCGATCGTGACGGCGCTGGGGGTGTGGAGCTCGCCGCCGGGGAAGCAGACGGAGACCTGGCGGCCGTGGCGCTCGCCGGACAGGACGACGGCGCCGAGGAAGTCGGGCGAGAAGAGCGGGCGGTCGAAGCGCGGCTTGAACCAGACGATCGGGCGCTCCACCAGGTCCAGGCCGAGCGGACGCATCGCAATGCCGACATGGTCGTAGCCGCGGTCGAGCTCGCCGCCGCCGCGCAACAGGCTGAACGATTTCGACAGCGCGATCAGGCCGATCAGCGGAGCGCCGATCAGGATCGGGATGAAGGTCCCGAAGAGGTAGATCGGGACGACCGCTGCGAAGATCAGCGGGGTGATCAGCCAGCCGATTCGGATACTGCTGCGCACCGTGTCCCATTGGGCGTTGCGCGCCTCGACGGCCTCGCTGGTGATCGGGCCGGTGGCGAGCGCCGCCCACAGCTCGGGCTCGCTGAGCGTCGTCGGGTCGGCGATCTCGCCTCGAGGCGGCGTGACCGACGCGGTCTCTCCCGCTGCTCGCGACACGTCGCGCGCCTGGAGGACGAAGAACGTGACCATGAACAGCGCGATCACGCCGAAGATCAGCGCGAGTGCCGGCTTCGGGTTCGCCTGACCGGAGCCCATCGACAACGCAATCGCCGCGACGAGCGCTGCCACGACGACTACGCCAACCAGCCCGAAGACCCCCGACCGCCTGAAGCTGCCCACCGCGCCAGGCTATCCGCGACCGCGGTTGTCAACCGGCTCGCTAGGCTCGGCCCATGGCCTCCTTTCTCCACACCTGCTACCGGATCGGCGACATCGATCGGTCGGTCGCCTTCTACGAGAAGCTGGGCTTCGAGGAGCGGCGGCGGATGCCAATCGGCGACGAGGCGATCAACGTCTTCATGGGCCTGCCCGATGAGGACGCCGTGCTCGAGCTGACCTACAACCACGGCGTCGACTCCTACGACCTCGGCACCGGCTACAACCACATCGCCCTGCTCGTCGACGACCTAGACGGCATGCTCGCCGGACTCGCCCAGTCCGGCATCGAGCCCGAGAAGCCCCCATACCGCCCCGGCGGCCGCACCACCGGCTCACTGATCTGCTTTGTCCGCGACCCGGACGGATATCGGATCGAGCTGATCGGACGACAGCCTGCCTAGAAGCACGAAGCCCGCGCGATGCGCGGGCTTCGCTCGTAGCTCAGTGCCGATCGCAATCGGCTCCGGTCTGCCAAACCGATAGCGATGTTAGCGCGCCCCCGGCAGGATTCGAACACCGGAGGTAAGACGAGCATCGCTGAGCACTAAGCACGACAGAGGCCGTGACAGATACAGCATCGCGACGGCCGCGTCACACGCGCAGCGCATCGCCCACAACCGCTGCGGCGCCTGACACGATGGCTCGGTGACTTCCTCCGCCCCGCCTCAAGCGTTCGCCGACACGGCTCTCGATCGGCTGCGCACGTTGACCGGCGCCGCGGATGCGGAGTTCAGGCCGGATCAGCTGGAGGCGATTCGGGATGTTGTCGAGGATCGGGCGCGGGTGCTGTGCGTACAGCGGACGGGCTGGGGGAAGTCGGCGGTGTACTTCGTGGCGACGGCGCTGTTGCGCGAGGCGGGTGCGGGGCCAACGTTGATCGTGAGCCCGTTGCTGGCGCTGATGCGCAACCAGATCGCGGCGGCGGAGCGGCTGGGGTTACGAGCGCACACGGTCAACAGCACCAACCGGGATGAGTGGGAGGACGTGCGGCGGATGCTCGCGGAGGGGAGCGTCGACCTGCTGCTGATCAGCCCGGAGCGGCTGAACAACCCGCGCTTCCGCGACGACATGCTGCCGCTGTTCGCGGCGTCGGTCGGGCTGCTGGTGATCGACGAGGCGCACTGCATCTCCGACTGGGGACACGACTTCAGGCCCGACTACCGGCGCGTCAAGGACATGCTGGACGCGCTGGGGTCCGATGTGGCGGTGCTTGGGACGACCGCCACGGCGAACGACCGGGTCGTGGCCGACGTCATGGAGCAGCTCGCGCCGGCCGGGAGCACGCCAGGCGACGGCGCGGCCGGGCCGACCGCCGGCCTGCGCTCCTACCGCGGCCCGCTGGCGCGGACGAGCCTGCGGCTCGAGACGCTCGACTTGCCGCGACCGGCCGAGCGGCTCGCCTGGCTGGTCGAGAATCTTCCGCAGCTAGAGGGGTCGGGGATCGTCTACACGCTGACCAAGCGCGACGCCGAGCAGGTCGCGAGCTTCCTAACCGCGCAGGGCGTGCCAGCGCTCGCCTACAGCGGCGAGCAGGACACCGAGCAGCGGATCGCGACCGAGGAGCGGCTGCTGCGCAACGAGGTCAAGGCGGTCGTCGCGACGAGCGCGCTCGGCATGGGCTACGACAAGTCCGACCTGACCTTCGTCGTCCACTTCCAGGCGCCTGGCTCGGTCGTCTCCTATTACCAGCAGGTCGGTCGCGCCGGACGCGGTGTCGACCACGCCGACGTCGTGCTGCTGCGCGGCGGCGAGGACCGCAAGATCCAGGACTTCTTCATCGAGCAGGCGTTCCCGTCCAAGGAGCGTGTCCGGGCCGTGCTCGCCGAGCTCGAGACCGCCAGCGGCTGCACCACCCGCGAGCTAATGGCGGTAGTCAACCTCGGCATGGGCCGGCTCGAGGCGATGCTGAAGATCCTCGACGTCGAGGGCGCCGTGCGCCGCGACGGACGCAGCTGGCAGCTCGTCGCCGGCAGCGATTGGTCCTACGACGCGATGCGCTACGAGCAGGTGACCGCCCTGCGCCGCTCCGAGCAGCAGGCGATGGCCGCCTACGGCGCCGACGGGCGCTGCCTGATGCGCGTGCTCCAGGAGGAGCTCGACGATCCCGATCCACGCGACTGCGGTCGCTGCTCGGTCTGCACGGCGCCGCGCTTCGCGGCCCCGCCGGACCCCGGCCTGGTCGAGCTGGCGCAACGCCATCTGCGCTCGCGGCCGATCGAGCTCGACGCGAAGAAGATGGCGCCCGACCCCGAGACCGGCGCGATGCGCAAGATCTCCGAGGATGCGCGGACCGAGGCCGGCTGGGCGCTGGCGCGGGTCGGCGACGGTGGCTGGTGGCCGGCGATCGAGCGCGGTCTGGCCGCCGGCCAGCTCAGCGACGAGATCGCGGTCGCGCTCGCCGACATCGTGCGCGGCGCCGGAATGCGGCCTAGCTGGGTGACGTTCATCCCCTCGGCCCGGCTCGCCGGCGGCGTACTCGAGCGCCTCGCGGAGCAGGTAGGCGCCGAGCTTGGGGTCCCCTACGTCGCACTGATCGAGCGCACCGGCGACCGGCCGCCGCAACGCGACATGGCGAACGCCGTTCAGCAAGCGGCGAACGTGCGCGGCGCGTTCAGGATCGCAACCGCGCCGCCCCCAGGGATCGGCCTGCTGATCGACGACCGCCGCCTGTCCGGCTGGACGATGGCGATGGTCGGCGGTCAGCTGCGCAAGTCAGGCGCCGACGCCATCGTCCCTCTGGCGCTCGCGGCTCTCAACTGACGCGCCGCCGAAGGATCCTTGGGGTCGAAGCCCCAAGAACCCTTCGCGAGGCGCGAAACGACTACTGCGCGGCGACCGCCGACTCCTCGAGGTCGACCGGCGGGGTCCCTGAGAACAGGAAGCGGTGAACCACCGCCGCGAGGATGCCGCCGACGAGCGGCGCGACTATGAACAGCCACAACTGCTCGATCGCCCAATCGCCGACGAACAGCGCCGGGCCGATGCTGCGCGCCGGGTTGACCGACGTGTTGTCGATCGGTATCCCGACCAGATGGATCAGCACGAGGACCAGGCCGATCGGAATGCCGGCGAAGGCGACGCTGGCGATCCGATCGGTCGACGCGAGCACCGTGAACACGAGGAACGCGGTCAGCAGGATCTCCGCCGCGAACACCGCGCCCCATGGGTAACCATCCGGCGAGTGGGCGCCGTAGCCGTTGGCTCCGAGCCCCTCGACGCCGGCGTCATAGCCCGCCTTGCGCGCCGACACGATCGCCAGCAGCAGACCGGCCGCGGCGATCGCCCCAAGGATCTGCGCGGCCCAGTAACGGACAGACTCGCCGATGTCGATCCGGCCCGATACCAACAGGCCGATCGTCACCGCCGGGTTGATGTGACAACCCGACACCGGGCCGATCGCATAGGCCATCGCCAACAGCGATAGGCCGAAGGCGAACGCAATGCCCAAGAACCCGATCTGCTCACCGGCGATCACCGCCGCGCCTACACCTCCGAAGACCAATACGAAGGTCCCAAGGAACTCCGCTCCAGCCCGCCTCATAGACATGACCGCTCCCATCGCGAGAAGTACAGGGACGTACCTCTGGAGCATCGCACGTCCGGCGGAGCGTCTCGCGAATCTGTGTCGATTTGCGGGAGCTTCTACGTCCGAGAACGTAAAAGCCCCCGACCGCAATTGGAGGGAGCGGCCGGGGGCGCTGATCCCTAGGGATCGCTTAGAAGTATTGCACACGCTTGGGTTGCTTGCATCAGTTATCGCAAGCAACCGATGCGCGAACCCGCAAACACCGTGAAAATGCCGTGAAGATGCCTTGCGCAGGCGCTAATCGTCCTTCGGCGGCGGCCTGAAGACGATCCGCTTGACGTCGCCGACCGAGCCCGGTCCCAGTCGCAACGCGGTGTTGAAGCCCTCCGCCCCAAGATTGCCGGCGTCGAGCGCCGTGCGCAGCTTGTTGAGCGCCGGACGATCATCCTCGTCGATCTGGTCACGAGCCGGCTCGACGAGGATCAGATGGCATGGACGCTTCTGGGTAGCTGCCGGGCGGACATAGCGCTCGCGCTCCGCTGGTGACAGGTCACTCGTAACCACCACGACGCTCTCGCGTGCCTCGATCCGCTTCAGCGCAGCGGCGTGCAACAGCTCGGCGGCGCGCGCATCGATCTCGTCGTCGGCAACCCGGCCAGCGAGTAGACCGCGCACCTTGCCGGGTGACAACAGCGCGCCGCGCTCCTCGATCAGCCGCTCGGCGAACCGCTCGCCCTCCTCGACTACGGGCGCGACGACGACCACCAGGCTGCCGGGCGAGTAGCGCAGCTGATCGATCGGGCGCAACACGCGGCAACGCACCGACAGGTCGGCCGGCCGCGGCGGCGCCCCGTCGCGGCGCGGGCGGTCGGAGGACCAGCCCCCGCGCTCGTCCTGGTCGATCTTGACGCTGCGTCCGCTGGGAGGAGTGGGCATGCCCACATCCTGCCTGAAACGATCCGCGGGAACCCCGTGGCCCGCCAAGCCCCCGACACCACAGCCCACTTGCGCGTCATCGAAGCGGTCCAGGCGATCCCCGAGGGCTTCGTCCGCACCTACGGCGACATCAGCCCCGGGGCTCCGCGTTTCACCGGCGCGGTCCTGCGCGACACTGACGCGGAGCTGCCCTGGTGGCGCGTCGTCCGCGCTGACGGCTCGCTAGCCCAGGGCGAGCGCCAACGCGCGCTGCTCGATGCCGAGGGCGTGCCCTTCCTAGCAACCGCCACGCCACGGGTCGATCTACGCGTCTGCCGAATCCTCGGCGCTGACTAGGCTTGCGCCGTGCGAGCGGTGGTGCAGCGGGTCAGCGAGGCGTCGGTGACGGTCGACGGCGAGGTGGTCGGGGAGATCGGCGCGGGACTGCTCGTGCTGCTTGGCGTGCACCGCGACGACAGCGAGCGACAGGCCGACCGGATCGCCGAGAAGCTGCTCGCGCTGCGGGTGTTCCCCGATGGCGAAGGACGGATGAACCGGTCGGTCGCCGACACCGGTGGCGAGGTTCTGTGCGTCAGCCAGTTCACGCTCTACGGCGACACGCGCAAGGGCACGCGGCCGAGCTTCGGGGAGGCGGCGCCGGGCGAGATCGCCGAGCCGCTCTATGAGCGCGTGCGGATGAGGCTCGGAGCCGCGGGTGGGGTGTTCGGTGCCCAGATGGATGTCTCGCTTGTCAACGACGGTCCGGTTACGCTGGTCGTCGAGAGCTAAAGAGGGAGCCGCAGTGAGTGCAGCCGACGAGTTCAAACAGCGCCAGCGGGCGATGTGGGCGGCGGGCGACTTCCCGCAGATGGCGACGACGATCCAGGACGCGTCCAACGTCACGATCGACCGGCTCGACGTCGGACCGGGCAAGGATGTGCTGCAGATCGGCTGCGGGATTGGTCGGTTCGAGGTCGCCCTTTCCCCTCACGTGCGACGCGCGGTGGGCGTCGACATTTCA
>CBFGZN010000096.1:0-9242 GCA_965653255.1 uncultured Solirubrobacterales bacterium
GTCCTCGAACGCGTGCCCCGCGCCGAACCGCGGTCCCGCCGCCAGCAGCAGGCCGCGCCCTCGAGCAGCCTCCACCAGCGAGGTCGAGACGGCCGCCGGGCTGCTGCGGGCGGCGGGTGTCGAGCGGCCCGAGCGCGTGCTCTCGCCGTTGCTGCATGCCGCGTTGGACAACGCGCTGCGGATGGGCGACGCCGCGCGCTGCCGGCCGGTCCCGCCAAGCCGGTTGGCGGTCGCCCGCGCGGCCCTTTCGGGAGCACTCGACCGCGCCGTCGAGGTCGCAGCCGCGCTCGAGGTGCGCGGCTACTCGGTTGGCGGTCGCCCGGAACGCCGCCGCCAGCCGTGGTCCCGCCACGATTTGCGCGTCGGGGCGGCTGCCGCGGTCGTCGCGTCTTCCGCCGTCGTCTTCAAGCTCGCCGGCACCGGCGCTGTCGTCGTCTACCCAAGGATCGAGATCGCGTTCGGCCCGTCCGAGCTGCTGCTCTGCGCACTGTTGCTCGGCGCGGTCGCGCTGCCGTTCGCAGGTCGTGGCGCTCGTCTGGGGGTCGCAGCCCGTGCCTGAGACAGCGATCGTCGCGGCGGAGAACCTGTCCTACCGTTACCCCGAGCGCGACGCTCCCGCTCTGCGCGACGTGACGCTCGTGCTCGCGCCCGGCGGCTTCACGCTGCTCGCCGGCGAGTCCGGCTCGGGCAAGTCGACGCTGCTGCGCGCGCTCTGCGGTCTGGTGCCGCACTTCCACGGCGGCGAGGTGTCGGGCGAGCTCGAAGTCGCCGGGATGAGCGTTCGCGACCACGGTCCGGGCGAGCTGGCCGCCGTCTGCGGGACGGTCTTCCAGGACCCCGAGACCCAGGTCGTGATGGGCGGCGTCCGCGCTGAGCTGTCGCTGCCGCTCGAGCACCGTGGCGAGTCGCCGGCCGTGATCGCACGCGCCGTCGAGGAGGTCGCGCTGGCGCTTGGGATTGCTGGTCTGCTCGATCGCCGTACCGACACGCTGTCCGGCGGCGAGCTGCAGCGCGTGGCGATCGCCGCGGCGCTCGTCCATCGCCCGGCGCTGCTCGTGCTCGACGAGCCGACGTCGCAGCTCGACCCGGTCGCGGGCGACGAGCTGGTCTGGCTGCTGCGCCGGCTCAACGAGGAGTGGGGGACGGCGGTCGTGATCGCCGAGCACCGGATCGACCGCTGCCTGCCGGCGGCCGACCGCGTCGTGGCGATGGCCGACGGCGCCGTGGTCTGCGACGCCGCGCCACGCGAGTTCCTCGACTGGGCGGTAGCTGACGGTGGCAATCTGGCGACGCCGGTCGCGCGGCTGTTCTCGCTCGCCGACTTGCGTCCGCTGCCGCGATCGGTCAAGGACGCGCGCGACGGCCTGCGCGCGGCGGGGCTGACGCCGGATGCGCTGCCGGCCGATCCTCCGACGCCGAGAGGGCGTGACCGCAAGGCGTCGGCAGCGCTTGAAGCGCGCGGCGTCTGGCACGAGATCGCGGACGGACCGGCGATCCTGCGCGGCGTCGACCTCCGCGTCGCGCCTGGTGAGCGGATCGCGCTGATGGGCCGCAACGGCGCCGGCAAGTCGACACTGCTGCGCCATCTCAAGGGGCTGGCGGCGCCGACCCGCGGTCGCATCGAGCGCACCGGCGAGGTCGCCTTGCTGCTCCAGAACCCGGGCGACTATCTGATCCACGAGCACGCGATCGACGAGGGCGGCGCCGACGCACTGGCGGCCGCCGGTCTCGCCGAGCGGCCCGATGCCAATCCGCGCGACCTCTCGGGCGGCGAGCGTCAGCGGCTGGCGCTCGAGGTCGTGCTCGCGGGCGATTCGCCATCCGTCGCCGTCTGCCTCGACGAGCCGACGCGTGGCATGGATCGTGTCCACAAGGACGCGCTCGTCGCGCGGATCGGAGCGCTCACTGACGGTGGCGCGGCGGTGATCGTCGCGACTCACGACACCGAGTTCGCCGCCGCCTTTGCCGACCGCGTCGTGCTGATGGGCGACGGTGTCGTGATCGCCGACGGGCCACCCGCCGAGTTGCTCGCCGGTGGCTGGCACTTCTCGACTGAGGTAGCGCGTGCGCTCGACGGCGCGGGCGGGGCGTTGGTGCCCGAGCAGGGCGCGGAACTGATCGGAAGGGAGCTGGTTCGATGACCTGGCAGATGTCCTCCTTCGTACTGCTCGCGCTCGTCGTGGGCTTCGCCTGGTACGAGCGCAAGCGCCCGCCGGCGCGTGTCGTCGGCGTCGTGGCCGTTCTGGCCGCGCTGGCCGTCGTCGGGCGGCTCGCGTTCGCCGCGATTCCGAACGTCAAGCCGACGACCGACATCGTGCTGTTCGCGGGCTATGCGCTCGGCGCCGCGCCCGGCTTCGCCGTCGGCGCGATCGGGGCGATCGCGTCGAACGTCTTCCTCGGTCAGGGACCCTGGACGGTCTGGCAGATGGCGGCCTGGGGGGCCGTCGGCATCGGCGGCGGCCTGCTCGCCTGGGGCACGCGCGGGCGCGAGCTCGGGCGCATCGAGCTGGCGATCTACTGCGGGATCGCGGGGTTTGCCTTCGGTGCCCTGATGGACGTCTACCAGTGGACGCTCGCCGCCCGCCAGGACCTCTCGACCTATCTCGCGATCTCGGCGACGTCGCTGCCCTACAACATCGCTCACGCCGTCGGCAACGTCGTCTTCTGCCTGCTGATCGGACCGGTCTTCGTCCGCTCGCTGCGCCGCTACCGACGCCGGTTCGAGATGACGTGGGCGGCTCCCGCCGCCCGTCGAGGTGCCGCCGGCGGAGCTGTCGCTGCGGTCGTCGCCGGGCTGGCCGTCGCCACCGCGTTGAGCGCGTCGGCGCCGTCCGCCGATGCCGCGCAGTCGGACGCCGCGGCGGCTGCCTCGGCGCCCGCCCGCGCGGCGACCTACCTGCGTGGTGCTCAGAACCGCGACGGCGGCTTCAGCGGTAGCCCAGGGCAGTCGTCGAGCTCGCTGATGACTGGTTGGTCCGCGCTGGGGCTGGCCGCCGCGGGGCTCAACCCACGCGATGCCAAGCGCCCGCGCGGCCGGTCGGCGATCGACTACCTACGTGCGAAGAGCAAGAGCTTCGGCGACATCGGCGAGTTGCAGCGGACGATCCTCGTGCTGCGCGCGGCCGGGCTCTCAGCGCGTCGCTTCGCCGGTGCCAACCCGCTGGCCAAGCTGCGGCGTGCGCAGGCCTCCGACGGCTCGTGGAAGTCGAACACCGCCTGGACGGCATTCGGGTTGCTCGCGCTGCGCGCCGCCCGCGAGCCGGTCAGCTCCGAGCGCGTGCGCAAGGCTGCCGACTTCCTCGAGCGAGCGCAGGCCAGCGGTGGCGGCTGGGGGTTCGTCCCGTCTTCGTCGGCCGACGTCGACGACACCGGGTCGGTGCTGCAGGCGCTCGCCTCGGCGGGGCGCCGTGGCGGCACCGCCGCGCGCGCGGGCGTCGACTACCTCCGTGGGGTCCAGAACGCCGACGGCGGCTGGGGCCAGCTCGCCGGACGCGACTCGAACGCGCAGTCGACATCGTGGGCGGTGCAGGGACTGGTCGCGGTGCGCACCGCGCTCGGCTCGTTGCGCGCCGATCCGCTTGCCTACCTGCGCGGACTCCAGCGCCGTGACGGCCACATCTCCTACTCGCGGACGAGCGATCAGACACCGGTTTGGGTGACGTCGCAGGCGCTCGCGGCGTTGCGGCGCAAGCCATTTCCGCTGGCGCCGGTCAAACGCGGCAAGGCATCAGCCGCGATCGCGGTCCCGACCGGTGCAGGCGCCGGGGCCGGCGGTGGTGGAGACAGCGGTCCAGGCCCCGCGCTGGTCGCCGCCGGCATAGCGGCCACCCTGGCGCTCGCCGCGGCGATCGGCTGGCGCGTGCGCCACCACGGCGCGACCGCCTGAGCCGTCTGCGGTACCGTCGCCCTCGTGGAGCTGGAAGAGGCGATCCGTGGGCGGCGCACCCACAAGGTCTACAAGCAGGAGCCCGTTGAGCGGGCGATCCTCGACGAGTTGCTCGAGCTGGCGCGCTGGGCGCCCAACCACCATCTGACGAACCCCTGGCGGTTCCGCGTCCTGGGCCCGGAGTCGCTCGCGCGGCTGAAGTCCGCAGCCGGTCCCGAGGCCGCCGCAAAGCTGGATCGAGCGCCGACGCTGGTCTGCGCCTCGGTCAAGTTGACCGGTGATCCCGTCCAGGACGAGGAGGACGTCTGCGCGGCCGCCTGCGCCGTCTTCATCGTGCTGCTCGCCGCTCACGACCGCGGGCTCGCCGGCTACTGGCGCACGCCCGGCGTCCTGCGCACGCCGGACGGTGCCGCGGCGGTCGGGATGGAGCGCGACGAGCTGTTCGTCGGGCTGATCCACCTCGGCCACGCGCGCCAGGAGAAGAGCCCGCCGGAGCGCCTTGCCCCGACCGACTTCGTGAGCTACTTGCCGTGATCGCGCGCGCCGAAGCCCTCGCGACGCTGGAGCGCGACGAGTTCGACGTCGTCGTGATCGGTGGCGGGATCACCGGCGCCGGCGTCGCGCTCGACGCCGCCTCGCGCGGCTACAGCGTCGCGCTGGTCGAGCGCCACGACTACGCCGAGGGAACCTCGAGCCGCTCCTCGAAGCTGATCCATGGGGGCCTGCGCTACTTGCAGAACTTCGACCTCGGCCTGGTCCGCGAGGCGCTGCTCGAGCGTCAGCTGCTCGTCAACCTGGCGCCGCACCTCGTCCGCCCGCTGCCGCTGCTGATCCCTGCCTTCGACGGCCGCCGCCCCGACCGCGTGCTCGGCGTCGGCCTGAACATGTACGACGTGATGGCGAGCGATCGCCGGTTGCGCCGCGGCGGAGGCGACAGCGGCCGCCGGCGTCGCGTCGACGAGGAGTCCTGGAGCCCGGATCGCCACCGCACGGTCGACGCCGCCGAGACGCTGCGGCTGCTGCCCGCGCTTGCGGACCGCGAGCCGACCGCGGCCTATCTCTTCTACGACTGCCAGACCGACGACGTCCGCCTCACCCTGACGATCCTCGGCGAGGCCGAGCGCTACGGCGCCGTCTGCTCGAACGCTGTCGAGGTGACCGGGCTCGTCGAGCGCGACGGCCGCGCCGGGGGAGTTCTCTGCCGCGACGCGATCGGTGGCGGCGAGTTCGAGATCCGCGCGACCAACGTCGTCAACGCGACGGGAGTCTGGGCCGACCGAATTCGCCCCGAGGAGCTGCACCGCGAGGCCGAGGTGCCGACGATCCGTCCCAGCCGCGGCACCCACATCACCGTCTCGCGCGCGCTGTTGAACGTCGTCGGAGGAGCGATCGTCCCGGCCGGTGGCGGACGCTCGATCTTCGTGCTGCCGTGGCTCGGCCGCACGCTGATCGGCACGACCGACAACGACTACGACAGCGCCGACCTCGACCACATCCCGCCTTCCGGCGATGACGTCGAGTACCTGCTCGATGCCGTCAACGAGTTCTTCGCGACGTCGATCGAGGCCTCCGACCTGACCGGCGCCTACGCCGGCGTGCGACCGCTGATCGCGACCGGCGACCCGAAGAAGTCGGTCGACATCTCGCGTAAGGCCGAGCTCTACGAGACCAGCTCGGGGCTCGTGACGATCACCGGCGGCAAGCTGACCACCTGGCGCCGGATGGCGAAGCTGGCGGTCGACCGGATCGTCGAGCGCGAGGGCCGCGACGCCCCCTGCCGGACCGCGGAGATCCCGCTCGGAATGGACATCGATCCCGCCGAGCTGCCTGACGTCGCGGGCGTCGACGACGAGACGCGACAGATGCTGATCGGCCGCTACGGCCACGGCGCGATCGAGGTGCTGCGGATCGCCGCCGGCGATCCCGAGCTCGCGCGGCGGATATCTCCAGAGCTGCCAGACCTCGTTGCCGAGGCGGTGCTCGCGGCGCGTCACGAGCAGGCGCGCGGAGTCGCCGACGTCCTGCTACGCCGAACCCGGCTTGGACTGCTCGACGCACCCAACCTGACTGCCGCCGACGCGCCCGGTCCCCGCGCCGTCGCCAAGGCGATGGCGGCCGAGCTGGCTTGGGACGACACGCGGGTCGCGCAAGAGCTCGAGGACTGGCAGACAGTTGCGGCCGCCGAGGGCCTGGCGCCCGGCGAGCCGGCAGCCAGCGCTGCGGAGCCGGCATGAAGCTGAGGCTACGCGATCGCAGTCTCGACCTGCCGCCGGGCGCGCCCGCACTGATGGGGATCGTCAACGCGACGCCGGACTCCTTCTCGGACGTTCAGGGCGAGAAGCCGCTCGACGCCCTCGTCGAGCGCGCGCTCGGGCTCGCGGCCGCGGGCGCTGCGATCGTCGACGTCGGCGGCGAGTCGGGCCGTACCGATCGCCAGGCGGTCTCGGTCGACGAGGAGGCGACGCGCGTCGTGCCGCTCGTCGAGCGGTTGGCGGCCGAGGGGATAGCGGTGTCGGTCGACACCTGGCGCGCCCCGGTCGCGCGTGCCGCACTCGACGCCGGCGCCGTGCTGATCAACGACGTCAGCGGTCTCAGCGATCCCGCGATCGCCGATGCTTGTGCCGCCAGCGGTGCCGGTCTGGTGATCACCCACACCCGCGTCGCACCGAAGACCCGCGCCTATCCGGCCTATGACGATGTCGTAGCCGATGTCGCCGAGCTGTTGACCGACCGCGCGAATGCTGTCGCCGAGCGTGGGGTGGACCGCGAGCAGCTGCTGCTGGATCCTGGCTTCGACATCGCCAAGACGCCCGCCAACTCGGTCGAGCTGTTGCGTCGGTTGCCGGAGCTCGAGGCGCTCGGCCGGCCGCTGCTACTGGCGATCTCGCGCAAGGACTTCGTCGGCGCGCTCACCGGGCGCCGCCCGCGCGACCGCGATCCGGGCACCCTCGCCGCCGTCGAGCCGGCCCTCGACGCCAACGTTGGCAGCGTCCTGCGCGTCCACGACGTCGCTGGCGTCGCCGACTTCCTCGCGGTACGCGCCGCCGTGCGCGGCGACACGGAGGCGCCGTCCGCCCCGCTCGACGACGCGCTGCGGCGCGAGTCCACGCCGGCCTAGTCAGTAGCCTGTCGCGTTCGCAATCCGATCGAGGAGCAACCTCAGTGTCAGTCCTGCAGCGCAAGGAGCTCGAAGACAGCCCACTTGCCGACCTTCATGCCATCGCCTCAGAGCTGGGGATCGAGGGCTACCGCGCGCTGCGCCGCGAGGATCTCGTGGCGGCGATCCTCGGTGGTGGCGAGTCTGCCGCTGAGAGCACTGAGAGTGAGCCCGCCGAGCGCGAGCGTCCGCGCCGCAGCCGTGGGCGTGGAAGGGGCCGCGGTAAGGGCCGCAGCCGCGACGAGATCGAGGACAAGCCGGAGGCCGAGCAGCCCGAGGGCGACGTCGACGACGAGCCGGAGGCCGAGTCCGAGCCCGCTGACGACGAGCAGCACGAGACGATCGCCGGCGTGCTCGACGTGCTGCCCAACGGCAGCGGCTTCCTGAGGGTCGCCGACGGTGCTGACGTCTACGTCTCGCCGGCCCAGATCCGCCGCTGCGAGCTGCGTCCCGGCGACGAGATCGCCGGTCCCGCCCGCCCGGCGCGTCGCAACGAGCGCTACCCGTCGCTGGTGCGCGTGGAGAGCGTCGACGGCGGCCCCGCCGAGCCTCCCGCCGAGCGGCCGGAGTTCAGCGACCTGACCCCCGTCCACCCGCACGAGCGGCTCGCCGCCCCGGCGTCACTCGGCAGCGTGCCGTTCGGCAAGGGATCGCGGGTCGCGATCGCCGGCCCGTCCGGCGCCGGCGCGACGCGACTGCTGCGCGAGGTCGTCGCCACGCTGGCCGCCCAGCCCGACGGGCCGACGCTCGCCGTCGTCCTGGCCGGCGCCCGCCCCGAGGAGGTCACCGACTGGAAGCGCGAGACTGAGATCGCCGTCTACGGCGGGTCGTTCGACAGCTCTCCCGACGAGCAGGCCCAGGCGGCTCAGCTCGCCGTCGAGCGCGCCAAGCGCGTCGTCGAGCGCGGTGGCGACGCCGTCGTCGTGATCGACACGCTCGAGGCTGTGTCGCCGGGCGTCGCCCGCCGGATCTTCGGTGCCGGACGCCGGGCCGAGGAGGGCGGATCGCTGACGGTCATCGCCGCGGTCGGTGAGAGCCCGGAGCAGCTGCGGGTCGCGAGCACCCGCGTCGTTCTCGCCGCTGATGCGAGCGAGCCGACCGTCGACGCCGGGCGTTCAGGCGCCCAGCGCGCCGACCTGCTTGGCTGATCTCGCTCACTCCATAGGGTTATGCGGGTGAAACGCGACCCGCGCAAGCCGACCACCAAGGACGAGGAGCTGCTCGAGGCCGAGTCGCTGACGATCGTCTCGGAGCTCGACGACGCGGCGCGGATCGCCCGCATCGACGGCGAGCTGCGCGACGGCTTCGAGGCGCTCGCGCACATCGGCAAGGCGGTCTCGTTCTTCGGCTCGGCGCGCACGCTGGCCGACGACCCCGACTACGTGGCCGCCCGTTCGCTGGCCCAGCGGATGGGGGAGGAGGGGTTCGCCGTGATCACCGGCGGCGGGCCCGGGGTCATGGAGGCAGCCAACCGCGGTGCGCGCGACGTCGGGGCCACTTCGATCGGGCTGGCGATCGAGCTGCCGCACGAGGAGGGCGCCAATCCGCACGCCGACATCAGCCTGACCTTCCACTACTTCTTCGTCCGCAAGGTGATGTTCGTCCGCTACTCGAGCGGCTTCGTCGTCTTCCCCGGCGGCTTTGGCACGCTCGACGAGCTGTTCGAGGCCGCCACGCTGCGCCAGACCGAGAAGATCCGTCACTTCCCGATCGTCCTGTTCGGCAGCTCCTACTGGAGCGGCCTCGTCGACTGGCTACGCGACAGCGCGCTCGCCGAAGGCAAGATCTCGCCGAGCGACGTCGAGATGCTCGAGGTCACCGACGACCCCGAGCGGGTGTTGGAGATCATGCACGCGGTAGACCACCGCCGACCGCGACGGCCGAAGCCAAAGGCGGCTTAGCGGCGCGTGTAAGCGACGCGAGCCCAGGACGGCTCGGGCGAGAGCTCGATCAGCTCCCAGCCGCGTTCCGGCTGCGCGTAGCCAAATGAGTGGTTCTCGTCGTCGAAGACGATCTCCAGCTCGCCCTCGAGCACGCGCTGGTCGAGCCAGGCGCCGCGGAAGACGAGCCGCCGCAGCCAGTGGACGAGTGAGCGGTCGGAAGGACCGTGCAGGTCAGTCCAACACTCCATGATGTGCTCGCCGAGTAGTGAGTGAGCGTCGGTCACCTCACCGTTGACGGCCAGGTTGACGAGGTCCT